>NZ_JABEPH010000108.1:0-16137 GCF_013004495.1 Rhizobium sp. SEMIA 4085 | reverse complement strand
CGCCGGACCGGTATGCGCGTCGGCCCGAGGGAGAGAAAGGGACGGATATCGTCGAAGCGCCGGTCCTCGTGCCCGCCGCCGGTGGAGCTGTCGCAGAGGATGCCGATCTCATGCCCGGCCGTGCTGTGTTCCTCCACCAGATCGCGGACATGGCGGAATATCCCGCCGACGGGCGATCTGAAACAATGGAGTATACGGAGGGGGCGCTGTTGTGCCATCAGCGATCAGAACAGCCGTTCGCGGACATAGATCGTGTCGCCGGCGATGATTGAGGACGAAATGTTGACGCGTCCGGTCAGCACCTGGCCGTTGATCTTGCGGGTGACGTCGACCGTGCCCTGATTGGCGCGGGAGGTGAAGCCGCCGGCAACGGCGATCGCGTTCTGCACCGTCATGCCCGGCACATAGGAATACTGGCCGGGCTGACCGACTTCTCCCATGATGAAGATGGAACGGTAGCGGTCGACATCGATCGTCACATCGGGATCGCGCAGATAGCCCTGCTGCAACTTCTGGGCGATCTGACCGGAAAGCTGCTGCAGCGTGCGTCCGCGCGCCGGCACCTGTCCGACGAGCGGGAAGGCGATGTAGCCTGCCTGATCGACCATATAGGTATTCGTCATGCTCGGCTGATCGAAAACGGTGATGCGCAGGCGGTCGCCGCTGTCGAGCGTATAGGGCTGGATCGTTGCCTGATTGAAAGCTCTCGGCGCGGGCTTATAGGTGTTGCAACCGCTCAATGCCGCCGTCATGGCGACAAGGCTCAGAGCCAGAAGCGTCTTGGGCTGGACGAAAAGCATCCGCGTTTTGCTCACAGGAAACGAACTCGGTACTGCCGTTATCGATCCGTTAGGGTTAATGGCTGGTAAAAATGCGCCGCATTTTTGCATTTTGCCCGGCCACGCTTCGATTTGCTGATGCGGGGCAACATTAACCGTCGGGTTACTATAGTCGTTTACGCTTCGCACCATGTTTTGTTCTCGGAGTACGAGTATGTCCGGCGTAACGGGTAATCAGGATGTGGACATCGACCTTGGCCAGCTCGTTCGAGCCGTCTGGGCCCGCCGGCTGAAGGTTGTCGCCGTCACGCTGATCGGGGCAGGGGTCGCCTTTGCCGGCGCCAAGATGATCTCGCCGAAATACAGTGCCGAAACGCGTCTGCTGATCGAGCAGCGTGCACCGGCTTTCGCCAACACCCAATCGAACGACGGCAATGCCGGACCGCTGCTCGACGAGTTGAACATTGCGAGCCAAGTTCAGCTTCTGCAGTCCGCCGATATCATCAAGCAGGTCATCAACAGCGAGAAGCTCTATGAGCTGCCTGAATTCGACGATGCCGTCAACGGCTCTGCGCTGAGCGACATCCTTGTGGCACTGCATATCAAGAAGAACCCGCTTGATAATCCGCCTGAAGAGCGCGTGATCGATGCGTTCATCGAGCGCCTTCAGGTCTACCAGGTTCCCGGTTCGCGCGTCATCGGCATCACCTTCACGTCGAGGGATCCGAAGATTGCCGCGCGCATTCCGAATGCCATGGCGAATGTCTATCTCGCGACGCAGAGCGGCGCCAAACTCGATACGAACTCGGAGGCCACCCGTTGGCTCGAGCCGGAAATCGAGAACCTTCGCCAGAAGGTAAACGACGCCGAGCAGAAGGTTGCCGAATACCGCGCCAAGCACGGTCTTCTGCCGACGAACGGAGGCGGGAACTTTCCGCAGCAGCAGCTGAACGATATCTCTGTTGAGCTGACCCGCGTACGCGGCGAAAAGGCGAATGCCGAGGCGCGCGCCCAGTCCGTCCGCAACGCGCTCGCCTCCGGTGAGGCGTCGGATACGTTGCCGGACATCATGTCCTCGCAGTCCATGCAGCGGCTCAAGGCCACTGAGTCGGGCCTCCAGTCGCAGATTTCCGATCTCAGCACGTCGCTGCTCAACAACCATCCGAAGTTGAAGAGCCTGCGAGCGCAGCTTGCAGACATCAAGACGCAGATCCGCCAGGAAACGCAAAAGATCCTGGCCAGCGTAGAGGGCGAAGCGAAGGTCGCCGGCCTTCGTGCTGCCGAACTCGAGCGCCAGTCCGGCACCTTGCGGGCAAACAGCGCCCAGGCGGGCGAAGACGAGGTGGGCCTCAATGCCCTGCAGCGCGAGGCGAACGCCCAGCGCCAACTCCTCGAAACCTACCTCGCGCGCTATCGGGAAGCCGCTTCGCGCGCCGACAGCAATTCGAGTCCGGCGGATGCGCGCATCGTCTCGCGCGCCATCGAGCCTGTCGATCCGTACTTCCCGAAGGTCGTGCCGATCGTTGTCGTCGCTGCCGTCGCGACGTTGATCATGAGTTCGATCGTCATCATGCTCGCGGAACTTTTCAGCGGCCGGGCACTGCGTCCCGTCGACGGCAGCGTCCAGCCGGCTGCGCCGATCGAAGAAAAAACGCAGGCCGCCGCCGCGCCGAAAGCCAAGCGTGACGTCAAGCCCAGCATGCTTTCGGCACCGCTGGAAGAAGAGCCTGCGCACGAGGCGCCTCAATCTTTGGAAGAAGAAAGCGAATTCTCGATCAGCTCTGTCGCCCATTATCTCACGAGCAGCCGGGCAACGCTCGCTGTCGCGATATCGCCGACTGGCGACGACGGTTCCGCGGCGACTGTTTCGCTGGCCCGCGCACTTGCCGACGTCGGTCAGCGCGTGGTCCTGGTCGACATGACCGGCTCCGGCTATCCGACCGAGTTGATGGGCGACGACCCGAATGCGCCGGGCGTCACCGACCTGCTCTGCGGCGCTGCCGCTTTCGGCGAAACGATTCATGGCGACCGTGACTCAGATGCTCATCTGATCCCGCAGGGCATCAGCGACATCCGTCAGGCGATGCGCGGCGCAGACCGGCTTTCGCTGCTGCTCGACGCATTGTCCTCAGCCTATGATCTCGTGATTGTCGAGTGCGGCGCAGCCGATGTTGCCGGCGTCTCCCGCCTGACGCGCAGCAAGGATGTCGAGATCATCCTTTCGATGCCGGACGTGATCGAAGAGGAGTTCGTCTTCGCGATGACGGAATTCGAAAAGGCGGGCTATCAGCGCGTCGGGCTGATGTCCGGCGACGAGACAATTGCGGAGGACCTCCCGCGCCGGGCGGCCTGATCAGACGCCGATCTTTGAACGAGCGCGCTGCGCGAATTTATAGAGGCCGGGCCGAGCCTTGATGTGGGCCTTGCTCCGCGTGATGGCCCGGTGCGCAAGCCCGGCGATCCTTCCCACGAAGGACAGCGGCAGCACTACATCGTGATGATCCGTTTCGATCGGTGCCCAAGAACGTTTGTAGACCTGATCGCCGAGGCCGAAATCGAAGAGGGTGACGCCCTTCCCGTGCAATTTGGAAATCATCTGCCAAAAGAGGAATTCGCCCGGGCTTGCATCCGCCGCAACGCTTTCGTTGATCGAACTGAACTGGCAGATCACGTGATCGCCCTTGCGCGAGATACCGGACAGCGCAGCGATATGCCCTTCGTTTTCGCCCTTGAGGCGGATCGCATGCATCTCGAGCCCGAAATCGTCGCCGCCGCGGATATCGATCAGGCCATGGAGAAAGGTCCGCGTTTCGGCGTCGGCAAAGACGTCGGGCAGCCCGAGTGCCTTGAAGCGCTCGGCCTTCTGAGCGAAGAACTGGTCAAGAAAGGCGTGCTGCTCGCCGGCCGTCCCGCCAGCGACATAGTCGAAGCCGCCGATGGCTTCGAGGCGTTTCGATTGCACCCGGAACTTCTTCCGGCGGCTCTTGGAGTTCAATTGCCTGAGCGTCGCCTCGAAATTTTCAAGCAGCGGCAGCTGATAGGCGTGGTTCTGGTTCTGCACCAATGGCAACAGACCGAGCGGGCTCTTCTGGCCGCGCCACTCCAGCGGGATGTTCTGCAAGAGCAGCAGATCGGCCTTGCCGCGAAGGGCGTGACGAAGGCTCTCGGCGAAGCAGTGCGCATCGAGGTCAACGGCGCGGCGCAGAAAATGCTCCGTGAAAAGTCCAGTATTGATGTTGCTGTGATTGGCGCCGATGAATTTCGCGCCACGCAGCACAAGGGAGCGATCGATTGACACCGGCAGGATACAGCGCGTTTCGGGCCCGCAGACCCCCCGCAAAATGGCGAGCGGCCGCCGATAGGCGCCGACCCAGCTAGGGCACCAGTCATAGCCCTGATGGAGAGACGTCAAATTGTCGAGCTCCAAAGCGCGCCAATCCTTTTCCAGCGGCGCCATCGTGTCGAAGACAGTGACATCGAGTTCCGCGCTCAGCGAGCGAGGGCTCGCAATGCCTGCCTCGGCTTTCGCCGCTTCGTCGAGCGGTCGTTGATGGGCATCGAGCTTTTGCGTCTGCACGGGTCTTCTCCGGTCAAGATGGCTTGGCCGGAAGCATAAAGGGCGAGTGCCTTCATTTGGCTTAAATGCAAGAGGGCAGAGCGTCTTTTCCGCGGATCAGGGTTATTCCGGCGTTAACGGCGTTCACTTCTGCCGCGGACCGGCCATCCATTTGATGATCAGCATCGCCGGCAGGACCCAGACAAGGCCCGTCACCGAGAAATAGAGGAGGTGGACCCACCACGACGATTCCCCAAGTGTCGCGACGGCAATCGTGTTCGCCAAAAGCGCATAAAGAAGCACGAGAACGACGATGAGGATCGTGCCGATGAATTTGCGCAAGCGGACGGGCATGAAATCTCTTTCCGGAGTAGGTGGACCCGCGCGACGGCATGCCGCAACAGTTCGGGGCTTGTTTTGCATGAGCCGTTGGGGCAAATCAACTGCCGGAAAGAAGGAACAATCATGGCCGTCGCGAACTTGACCACGCAACAGGCGATCTTGAGCGAGGTCCGCAGGTTGGACCGGAACCGCCGCGCACTGCGCATGTGGCTGGGTATCGTGCTCCTCGCGCTCGTCTGTCTCGTGCTCGTCGGCGGCGCGACGCGTCTTACCAATTCCGGCCTTTCGATCACGGAATGGAAGCCGATCCACGGCGTCATTCCGCCGCTCACTGCCGCTGAATGGGAGGAAGAATTCAAGCTCTACCAGCGCATTCCCGAATTCCAGCAGCTAAACAGCGACATGACTGTGGAAGATTTCAAGACCATCTTCTGGTGGGAATGGGCGCACCGGCTGATCGCCCGCGGGATCGGCGTTATCTTCGCTTTGCCGCTTGCCTTTTTCTGGCTGACGGGCATGGTCGAACGGCGGCTGCGCTGGCCGCTCGCCGGCATCCTGGGGCTCGGAAGCCTGCAGGGTTTCATCGGCTGGTGGATGGTCTCGTCTGGCCTTTCGGTGCGGACCGATGTCAGCCAGCATCGCCTCGCGGCGCACCTCGTCATGGCCTGTCTGATTTTCGCCGCCTGCATGTGGATCATGCGCGGCCTTTCCCCGCATTCGAACGACGCCGCGCCTACTGAAGGCTCGCGGGCGTGGGCGGCGATAATTGCCATTTTCGCGCTCTTCCAGATCTATCTCGGCGCGCTGGTGGCCGGTCTTGATGCCGGCTTCGCCTACAATACCTGGCCGCTGATGGACGGCGCGATCATCCCCTTCGATCTTCTCATCCAAAAGCCCGCCTGGATCAATTTCTTCGAAAACCCGAAGACCGTTCAATTCATCCATCGCGCCGGCGCCTACGTGCTCTTCGCGCTCGCTTTCATCAATATGATGGTTGCGCTCCGCGCAGCGCCCCAAACCACCCACGCCCGCCGCGCTGTCGTGCTCTTCGCGCTCGTCACGCTGCAGGCCGCAGTCGGCATCGCCACGCTCCTTCTGCAGGTCCCGCTTCATTGGGGCCTTTTACATCAGGCAGGCGCCCTGATCGTCTTGGGCTTTGCCGTCGCCAATTGGCGCGGCTTCTACGGTGAGTTTGCGCACGACACGATGATTGCGGAAAGGGACTGAGGAGGAGGTTGCCTCAGGAGCTTACCGCAAAATCCCGTCGAGCGCTGGCATGCCGATGATGGCGGCCGCGGCGATGAGCAGATAGCAGATCAGCCGGAACGTGCTCTCCTTCGCCAAGCCGAACAGCTTCGAGCCGCCATAGAGGCCGAGCGCATAGCCTGGCAGGATGACGAGCGTCAGAGCAAAGACGGCCTGCACGAAAAGCCCTCCGGCATAATAGCTGATCGCGCTGAAGGAGGTGGAGATCGAGAAGTAGAGGATGACATTTGCCCGGACGCGGGTGAACCCGCTCTTGCCGCCGAGCCAATAGGCAACGACCGGCGGGCCGCCAAGCTGTGCCGCGCCGCTGAAAAGACCGGCGATAAGGCCAATCCCGGCACTGAGCGGCGCGCGCGGCTCGCCTTGATGGCGCCAGCCGGACACGAGGAGCGCCAGCAGCGATATAGCCACGGCGGTGATGATCCAGCGGAGCGTCAAGGTATCCATCAGCGCAAGTGCAACTGTGCCCGCGGGAACGCCGAGAGCCGCGCCGATCGCCATCGCGAAGACTTCACGCCGGTCGGCGCTGCGCCAGGCAGGCGGGATCATGCCAAGTGTCGCAAGCCCGTCGATGAGAAGCAAAACGGGAGAAATCAACTTCGGGCCGACAATCGCACCGCCAAGCGGAATGAAGATCAGCGCCGCCCCGAAGCCCGAAAAGCCGCGCGCGAGTCCGGCAATGAAGGCAAAGAAGATTAGCGCATAGATGCCGTGATCCGGCAACGCAGCGGAAAACCATTCAGCAACGCCGGCCGAAAGCGTATCGATCGGCATGTCCTTGGGGCTCCGGAAGGTTTACGAGGCGAGCATCAGGTCCATGTTTTGGACGGCCGCACCCGAGGCGCCCTTGCCAAGATTGTCGAGCAGAGCGACGAGGTTGACCTGACTGGCGCCCGGCGTGCCGAACACGAAGAGCTTCATCGTGTCCTTACCGGCAAGCTCCACGGCATCGATACGGGCAAGTGTGCGACTCGTTTCGAGCGGAACGACCGTGACGATATCCTGACCGGCATAATGCGCTGTCAGGGCCGCATGGATGCTTTCGAGCGTCGCATCGCCCGAGAGACCGTCGAGATGCAGCGGCACCTGGACGATCATCCCCTGCGCGAACTTGCCGACCGAAGGCGAGAAGATTGGCGCTCGGTCGAGCAGGCCATGGATTTTCATCTCCGGCACATGCTTGTGTGTCAGCGGCAGGCCATAGAGGAAATGCGGCGCGGTGATTGCATCGTCGCGGCTTTGGTCTTCGATCTGCGCGATCATCTGCTTGCCGCCGCCGGTATAGCCGGAGACCGCATTGACGGTGACTGGATAGCCGTCCGGCAGAATGCCTGCAGCGCGCAACGGCCGGATGAGGCCGATGGCGCCCGTCGGGTAGCAGCCGGGGTTTGCGACAAAACGCGCGGCCCTGATCTTTTCGGCCTGCTCCTTGTCCATTTCGGCAAAGCCGTAAGCCCAGCCGGGATTGACGCGGAAGGCGGTCGACGTGTCGATAACGCGCACATTGTTGTTCGCCGAAACCATCTGGACGGCTGCCTTCGACGCGTCGTCGGGCAGGCAGAGGATGGCGATGTCGGCGCTGTTCAGCAGGTCCTCGCGCATCGCGGCATTGCGGCGTTCAGCCTCCGGAATGGACAGAAGCTCGACATCGCGGCGGCCGGCCATGCGCGTGCGGATCTGCAGACCCGTTGTGCCGTGTTCGCCATCGATGAAGATTTTCGGTGCCATGATAATCCTGCGCTTTCAATGAGTTCGGGTTGCTTCCGGAATCAGTGTGCCATGAAGTTGAATCAGTTTGATAACGGCCTAGCGTGCCGCTGCGTGCCGCTCGGCGCGGAGCCCCAGCATATACATCGCGACCGTCGCCCCTGCAATGGCGGTGATATCGGCGTGATCATAAGGCGGCGAGACCTCGACCACGTCTGCGCCGCGGATATCGAGCTGCTGCAGGCGTTGCAGGACCGAAAGGATCTTGGCGCTCGACGGCCCGCCCGCTACTGGCGTGCCGGTGCCTGGCGTATAGGCCGGATCGAGGCAGTCGATATCGAAGGTCAGATAGGCCGGAGCGTCCTTGGTGTGCGAGACTATTGCCGAAGCGATCTCAGCGGCATTCATTTCTTCGACCTGGTGGCCGTAGAGGATGCGAATGCCGAAATCCTCCGGCGCGTGGGTGCGGATGCCGATCTGGATGGAGCGGTCCGGGTCGATGATGCCGTCGCGGGCCGCGCGTGCGACGAAGGAGCCGTGATCGATCCGCCGGTTGTCGTCGAGCCACGTATCCTGATGCGCGTCGAACTGCACCAGCGCCAACGGACCGTGCCTGGCCGCATGCGCCTTGAGGATCGGCCATGTGATATAGTGGTCGCCGCCAAGCGTGAGGAGGAAGGCGCCGCTGTCAAGAATCGTATTCGCCTGCCGCTCGATTGCCGCCGGCGTCTCCTGGTGATTGCCGTAGTCAAGCAGGCAGTCGCCGTAGTCGATCACCGCCATTTCGGCGAAGAGATCGCGATTGAAGGGATATTGCGGATCGTTGTCGAAGATCGCCGAGGCGCGACGGATCGCCTGCGGCCCGAAGCGCGTTCCCGGCCGGTTGGAGGTTGCCGCATCGAAGGGAATACCCCAGACGACGACGTCGGCGCCTGTCAGAACCTTGGTGAACCGACGCCGCATGAAGGAGAGCGCTCCGGCAAAGGTTGGATCAGTGGCCGAGGATGTGAGGCTGGTCGCCATAAAAGCGTGATCGATCGACTTTTCTGCCATGGCGGCCCTCCATCACATGTTGGCGGGACGTTGGACAATCACGGCTGACAAGGCAAGCCCCGAACGAAACGAAATTCCTGTCGCTCAGGACGCCTTGGCTTCGAATGCCGGCGGGAAGTCGCCGAGAGCCTTGGCCTCGTTGATGCGTGCACCGATATCTTCCTCGATGATCGACTCCAACTGCGAAAAGCTGTCGATCACGTAATAAATCGGCTGGACGATATCGATCCGGTAAGGCGTTCTCAGCGCCGTCATAAGGTCGAAAGGCCGGAATTCGCATGCCTTGCCTTCCATTGCCGCCCGCGTCTCGTTGGGCGAAGAGACGATACCGGCGCCGAAGCAGCGGCGTCCCTGCGGCGTGTTGATGAGGCCGAATTCCACAGTAAACCAGAAAATCCGAAACAGATGCCAGGAGTACCCCTTGCCAAGGCCGACGGCCTTTTCGCCGAAGCGGCGGACGAAATTGGCGTAGCTCTGGTTGGTCAGGAGCGGACAGTGGCCGAACACCTCGTGGAAGATATCCGGCTCTTCGATATAATCGATATGCTCGCGGCGCCGGATGAACGTCGCCAGCGGAAACTTGGCCTGCGAAAGCAATTCATAGAAGCGCGACGGCGGGATGAGAGCAGGGACGCCTTCCACGCCGAAGCCGGTGGTTTCGTTAAGACGCCGATTGACGTCGCGAAGCTGCGGAACCTTTTCCGGCTTCAGCCCGAGGGTCTTCACGCCGTCCAGATATTCCCGGCAGGCCTTGTCGGCGAGCAGCGTCATCTGGCGCTGATAGAGCTCGCTCCAGATTTTGTCTTCTTCAGCGGTGTAGTGATAGATGCCGTTCGCATCCGGCAGGTTCGCCGTGTAGGTGCTTTCCTTGGTCATGAGCGGCCTCCCGGTCTCTGATCCAATGAGCCGGGCGATTCCGACCTCCGGCTGTCATGTCACCATTATATCCCTGGGAATGCGGGTAAACATTTCAGCATTGCCGGATTATGGTTGGAAAATGGGAGAATAATCCATGAGGAGGGGTAAGAATGAAAGAAAATTTGAAGGCCGCCCGCAAGCTCCTGCAGCTTGTGCAGGCCGGCAGCAGTCTGTCGCTCGCCGAGCTGGCGGAAAAGGCCGGCATGTCGCAAAGCACCGCCTGGCGCAAGATGCAGGAACTCGAGACGGAAGGCGTCATTCGCAAGCGTGTGGCGCTCCTCGATCCGGCAAAGCTCGATCTCAAGCTCTGCATCATCGCCCATGTAACCTTGGAGGATCACCACGAAGAGGCGATCGAGGCCTTTGCCGCCGCAGTGCGCGACCGGCCCGAGATCATGGAATGCTATGCGCTATCGGGGACGTTCGACTATATGCTGAAGATCAGGGCGCGCGACGTCGAAGCCTACGAGGCTTTCATGACGCGGTACCTGATGCGCAATCCACATGTGCGCAATGTGGTGTCGAGCTTCGTCCTGCGCGAACTGAAGTCGACGACAGAGCTGCCGATCTGAGGACCGGTTGCCGGCGATGGCAAAGAAAAGGCCGGGAAAGACCCGGCCTTTGCAAAATCCGTATTCTGAAGCGATTAGCGCTTCGAGAACTGGAACGAACGGCGGGCCTTGGCCTTGCCGTACTTCTTACGCTCGACGACGCGGCTGTCGCGGGTCAGGAAGCCGCCCTTCTTGAGCACGCCGCGAAGGCCCGGCTCGAAGTAGGTGAGTGCCTTCGAGAGACCGTGACGAACGGCACCGGCCTGGCCGGAAAGACCGCCGCCTGCAACCGTTGCAACGATGTCGAACTGGCCGTCGCGGGCTGCAGCGACGATCGGCTGACGCAGGATCATCTGCAGGACCGGACGGGCGAAGTATGCCGTGAAGTCCTTGCCGTTGACGGTGATCTTGCCGGAGCCGGCCTTGAGCCAAACGCGGGCTACGGCATCCTTACGCTTGCCGGTCGCATAGGAGCGGCCAAGCGAATCGACCTTGCGGACGTGAACCGGAGCAGCTGCTTCCGACGACGTGCCGAGGTCCTTCAGGGAAGAGAGGTCAGCCATTATCAGGCGCTCCTTACGTTCTTCTTGTTCAGCTTGGCGACGTCGAGGACGATCGGCTGCTGTGCTTCATGGGGATGGTTGGAACCGGAGTAGACGCGGAGGTTCTTCATCTGGCGACGGCCGAGCGGACCACGCGGGACCATGCGCTCGACGGCCTTCTCGAGGACGCGCTCCGGGAAGCGGCCTTCGATGATCTGGCGAGCGGTGCGCTCCTTGATGCCGCCGGCATAACCGGTGTGCCAGTAGTAGACCTTGTCGGAATACTTCTTGCCGGTGAAAACGACCTTGTCGGCATTGATGACGATAACGTTGTCACCGTCGTCAACGTGAGGCGTGAAGGTTGCCTTGTGCTTGCCGCGCAGACGCATGGCGATGAGTGAAGCGAGGCGGCCAACGACAAGCCCTTCGGCGTCGATGATCACCCACTTCTTCTCCACCTCTGCAGGCTTCTGGGAGAAGGTTGCCATAGTAATTCTCTCTTTTGGATCCCTGAGCCCGAGGGCGAAGGGCGTTTCTTGTTGCTTGGTTTGACGCACCTGGAAGCGCGCCAAAAAGAAAGCAGCCCGGAAAGGCTGCGTTTCTGGCGCGGTGTATAGAGGGAAAGGTCTTAATGGTCAATATCACCTGTTTGCGCCACTGTAAAAAATACTAAACAAAATCAATAAGTTAGCGATGTGGTAATATGATACCGTACTTTTATCGCGGTGGAATCGAATAAGTTGCCGTCGCATGGGCCACCAACTCGGCCGGATTTTCCTGAAAGATGGCGGCGTCGATAACGGCGAGCCGCTTTCCGAGCTTGAGGATCCGGCAGGTGCAGGTCGTCGGCTGCGGCTTCGGCAGGCGCAGGAAATTGATGTTGAGGCTGGTCGTGACGGCAAGTGCGACCGGGCCGATATGGGCAAGCACCGCTGCATAGGCGGTGACGTCCGCCAGCGTGAAGAGGGCAGGACCGGACACGGTGCCGCCAGGGCGCAGATGCCTTTTTGACGGATCGAACCGCGTCGAGACACTGCCGGGCGTAATGTCCGTCACGGTAAAGACGCGCCCGTCCGTGTGGATCTGCGGGAAATCGGTCTCCAGAAACTGGTGGACCTCCTCGATCGTCATGACCGGCTGCATCGCTTCTCCTCGAAATTGCCGATAGCTTGTGACAGAACTGTTAGCACGAAATCGCAATGTAAGGAGTTAGACAATGGCCGAAGTCGTATCCTTCCGGAAGGGCGCAAACGAGGATGGGAGCGTCCTCGTTACCCGCTCGCTTGCCGATGGCGTGCTGCGACTCACGCTCAACAACCCGCCGGCGAACGTGCTTTCGATCGCGGTGATGGAACTGTTGATGGGCGAGCTTCAGAAAGCCGCTGAAGACGGCGAAGTCCGCGTAGTGGTCATCGCCTCGACCGGCGATGTGTTCTCTGCGGGTCACGATCTCAAGGAGATGACGGAGCATCGTGCCGATGCCGATGGCGGGGTGGCCTTCTTTGAGGAGACATTTGCGCTTGCAGCCGATCTCATGCTGGAGATCACCCGCCTCCCGAAACCGGTGATCGCGCAGATCGACGGGCTTGCGACGGCAGCCGGCTGCCAGCTCGTCGTCTCCTGCGACCTTGCGATCTGTACCGACACCGCGACCTTCTGCACACCTGGCGTCAATATTGGGTTGTTCTGCTCGACGCCAATGGTCGCCGTTACGCGCGCCGCGCACCGGAAGCAGGCGATGGAAATGCTGCTGACCGGCGAAACGATCGATGCTTCGACCGCCAAGGACTTCGGCCTCGTCAACCGGATCGTACCCAAGCAGTATCTGACGCAGGTCGTGAGCAAATACGCTTCGGTCATCGCTTCGAAATCACCCTTGACGCTGAAGATCGGCAAGGAGGCCTTCTACCGCCAGCTCGAAATGCAGACAGAAGAGGCATACAGCCACGCGGCCCAGGTGATGGTCGACAACATGCTGACTGCAGACGCGGAAGAGGGCATCGGCGCGTTTCTTGCAAAACGGGTGCCGAGTTGGACCGGCGAGTAGCGCGCTCGACATTCTGCGGGACGAGCAGCCAGGGCCAAATGCTAGTCGTGCTCACTATGCGAAATCGCTGGACGATTTAAGCTAAAATCTGTTGGACTGCATAAATTGAGCTGCGATCGGAAAGATCAGTGGGCAATGACAATCAATGGCCCTTGGCGTCAATGCCTTCGCTTCGAAGAAGGGAAACGATCCGCAGCTTTGGCTCAATCTGCAATCTGCTTGCGATCTGGCTATTGCAGAACGTGAGAAGGGCGAGCGGATTTCAAACGAGGTTATTCCAGCGCGCGGCGTAGTTCTTACCCGAGCTTCAGGATCAGTCCGCCGCTCGCGATGATCACGCCTGCGAGATAACGCCATGGGCTGGCTTTCTCCTTCAGGACCAGCACTGAAATGATGAGCGCGAAGAGAATCGACGTTTCCCGCAGCGCGGCGACGGTGGCGACGGGCGCCTTGGTCATGGCCCAGAGGGCGAAGCCGTAGGAGGCGATCGAACCGGTGCCGCCAATCAGACCGCGCCACCAATTGTAGCGGACATGCACCGCGACCGCGAGAAGGCCGCGGCGCGAGATCGCCCATGCAAAGAGCAGCACCGGCGGCAGCAGCGCCATCCACAGCGTATAGGACACCGCATTGCCGGAGACGCGTGCGCCGATGCCGTCGACATAAGTATAGGTAGCGATGACGCAGGCATTGACGAGCGCGAGCATGATGGCATGTTTGCTGCCGCGCCGCGCCTCGAAGGCAAGGGTCAGAATGCCGGCGCAGATCGTCATCGTGCCGATGAGCGCGCCGCCCGAAAGGCTTTCGTTCAACACGAAGCCGCTTGTGGCGGTGATGAGGAGCGGCGCGCAGCCGCGCATCAGCGGATAGACGAGGCCGATATCGCCTGCGCGGTAAGCGGCCGCGACCAATTGAAAATACGCAAATTGCAGGACGGCCGACGCGCCGATGAAGGGCCAGGCCGTTGGCTGCGGCAGCGGCAGAAAGGGCAGGAACGGCAGCGCCGCCACCGCCCCGCCGGCCGAAACAAGCGCCGCGTCCAGCGATTTGTTGGTCCCCGCCTTGATGATCGCATTCCAAGTCGCATGCAGGAATGCACCGAAGAGAACGAGCAGAATGACGTCGAGGGGCACGATGCGGACCGGAATGGGAGAAGGGGAAGGCTAGTTGGGGAGAATGGGTATGAGCCGTGTTGATGCGAAAATCAATCTTGCGAGCGGATTTTGCAACCGGTGGCTGGTCTCCTGCTTGAAAATGAGAATCGTCATGCTCGGTTCCGGCGCTAACGAGCAGTACCTCCGGGGCGTAGCCCACGCGCTCGAAATACGTTTATTTTGGCTGCGTACACTCAACTATGAGGTGTTTCTAATAGACCCAAGAACGAAAAAGGAACAAAAAGAATACAAAAGAAGTTTAATAGATGATAACATTTCTCCGCTTAGTCCATTCTCGATTTATACTTCTGTAATATAGAGATTGTTCTATAATTTTGCTATATCCATTTTGATGCAAACCCAAGTAGCAATTCGAACCGCTTCTGATATACAAAGGCCGGAAGCTGCGTGTTTCCGGCTCTTGCGAAATCGTTTTCGCGTCCGAACGCCTGCTACAGGGAGTGGTTTGGTATGAAGAACATCCCGTCAAGATTGTCGATACTCTGGCAGTTGAGGACCGGGCAGGACCGGTCGTCTCTGGTCGGTATGTTCTTCCACTCCGCATATTCGTTAGCGTCGCAGTACCGACTGTTGCGGACGTAGCGATCGTAAAGCGGAAGGCCGCGCGGCGAGGTCCAGCGGAAGATGACGGCGCCTTGATTGTGGATTGCGGCGCGGGCACTTTGGCAGGTCATGGACATCGGATTGTAGCGGGAGATCGCCAGCGATGGTGAGGCCGCAAGGACAAGTGCTGCGGTGAGAGCGAGTTTTTTCATGGGTTGTTCCTCCTTGGGAACCCGGATGCCTATATATACGCCCGAAGGAACTGTCAGTTTCAACTCTCTGCAAATAATGTCGACTGGAGGAAAGCTGATGAATCACGACCGTTATCCGGACGATTACATTGCCGGAATTTTGAACTCCGTGAAGACGATCGCGCTGACCGGGGCGTCGCCCAATCCGGCCCGGCCGAGCAACGGCGTGATGGGCTATCTCCTGTCGCGCGGCTACAATGTCATTCCCGTCAACCCCGGGCAGGCAGGCAAGCAGATCCAGGGCCAGCTCGTCTATGCCCGGCTTGCCGATATCCCGGTGCCGGTCGATATGGTCGACGTCTTCCGCGCCTCGGAATATCTCCATGGTGTCGTTGATGAAGCTCTGGCTCTTCCCTTGCGGCCGAAGGTGATTTGGTCGCAGCTCGGCGTGCGCGACGATGCCGCCGCAGCGAAGGCGGAGGAAGCTGGCATAAAAGTTGTGATGGACCGCTGCCCGGCAATCGAAATCCCGCGCCTTGCCGCGTGAGTGCACGGATTTTTCTCCAGACGCCCGGTGGTTGAAACGCAAAGCGATTAACATTTGCGGATCGTAGTCTATGCTCCCGCCATCGATAGCGACGGGAGGACGACATGGCGACGAGCGATCCGGGTTTCAACACGCTGGCAATCCATGCCGGTGCGCAGCCGGATCCGGCGACGGGCGCGCGGATAACGCCGATCTATCAGACGACAGCCTTCGTCTTTAACGATTCCGATCACGCGGCCTCGCTCTTTGGCCTGCAGGCCTTCGGCAATATCTATACGCGCATCATGAACCCGACGCAGGCAGTGCTGGAAGAGCGCGTGGCAGCCCTTGAAGGCGGCACGGCAGCGCTTGCCGTGGCTTCGGGTCACGCCGCGCAGGTCATCGTCTTTCATACGATCATGCGTCCGGGCGAGAATTTCGTCGCGGCCAGGCAGCTCTACGGCGGCTCGGTCAATCAGTTCGGCAATGCCTTCGGGAATTTCGGCTGGCAGGTGCGCTGGGCCGATTCCCTCGATCCGGCAAGTTTTGAAAGCCAGATCGATGAGAAGACGCGGGCGATCTTCATCGAAAGCCTGGCCAATCCCGGCGGCACGTTCGTCGACATCGCGGCGATTGCCGAGGTGGCCCACAGGTACGGCCTGCCACTTATCGTCGACAACACGATGGCCACGCCTTACCTCATTCGGCCGATCGAGCATGGCGCCGACATCGTCGTGCATTCGCTGACGAAGTTCCTCGGCGGCCATGGCAATTCCATGGGCGGCATCATCGTCGATGGCGGCACCTTCGACTGGTCAAAGTCCGGCAACTATCCTATGCTGTCCACGCCGCGCCCGGAATATAACGGCATGGTGCTGCATTCGACCTTCGGCAATTTCGCCTTCGCAATCGCCGCCCGCGTGCTCGGCCTTCGCGACCTC
>NZ_JABEPH010000107.1:0-16188 GCF_013004495.1 Rhizobium sp. SEMIA 4085 | reverse complement strand
GAGTATGATTGTCGTAATAGCGGACGGAGAGCGTCGGGAGAGGGTCGAAGGCCGCCCGGCGCATGGCGGTCTCGATGTTGATGCCGAGCATATGGCCCCAATAGGTGACGATCGCCATCAAGCCGGTGTTGATCACATAAACCACCAGAAGACCGGCAGATGCCAATAAAATGAGCAGCCAGTCCTGGCCGATCAGAAGCCGGTCGACGAACAGCTTCACAGCCATCGGAAAGCCGAGCTCGAGCAGGCCCGAGATGATCGCGCAGCTGAAATCCAGCACGAAGAGGCCGCGATAGGGCCTGTAATAGGAAAAGAAACGGCGGAGCATTTCGACCTTTGAAGGGAGTGAGCTTAAACGGCGGCATTGACGATAAGCGCGCATTGATGCGAAACATGATCCGCACTCTCATATTTTTTGACGAGAGCCAATAGGGCGCTGTGCATGACATTGCATGTTGATAAGAAACCGGCAACTGCCACCGAGGCGAAAGGTTCCGACGCGGGCACCGCTTCCATGCTCTCTCTTCAAGACGTCGGCTTCGTCATCGAAGGCCGTACCCTGCTGCACCCGCTGACGCTGGACTTTGCAGCCGGAAAAACGGTCGCGTTGATCGGCCATAACGGTTCCGGAAAATCGACGCTGCTGAAGCTTCTCGCCCGCCAGCAACAGCCTTCTTCCGGCACGATACGCTTGGAAGGCAAGGCGCTTGCCGAATGGCCGGGCCGCGCCTTTGCCCGCCGCCTCGGCTACCTGCCGCAGCAAACGCCGGCAGCGCCGGGGATGCTTGTCAAGGAGCTTGTCGCGCTCGGCCGCTACCCCTGGCATGGTGCGCTCGGCCGCTTCGCAGAAGCGGATCGCACCAAGGTTTGCGAGGCGCTGGAACTGACAGGCACCGCCTCAGTGGCCGGCAGGCTTGTCGATACGCTGTCGGGCGGAGAACGCCAGCGCGTTTGGCTGGCGATGCTTGTAGCCCAAGATGCCGATTGCCTACTGCTTGACGAACCCATCTCAGCACTCGACATCGGCCATCAACTCGAAGTGCTGGCGCTGACCCAGACACTTTCGCGCGAGAAGGGCCTCAGCGTCATCGCCGTGCTTCACGACGTCAACATGGCGGCGCGATTCTGCGACGAAATCGTCGCGCTGCATTCCGGGCGCTTGATTGCACGGGGGACACCGGCGGAAATCATGAGACCTGCCGAACTCGATAAGATCTACAATGTCCGAATGGATGTGATGCAGCAACGATCCGGTCGGCTCGTGGCGGTGGCCCAATAGTTCTGGATTGCAAGTTCGAAGGGCGGAAACTTCCCGCCTGAAAGTTGACAGTGACTGGCAACTTTAATAGGTGTCGGGCACGGAAGCCACGGCCCCTGCGCCCCAGCCACCAGCATTTCATTTCGATATCGGATTTTGCCTGGGGAGCAGCGATGTCCTTTCGTTCCGCGCTTGGCCGCACCATTCTTTCTCTTTCATGCAGCGCAGGCTTTTTTCTACCGGCGCTTGCGCAGGATCAGGCAGTGACGGTGCTGCAGCCTGTCGTCATCCAAGGGGATGGCGGCGGTGCATACGGCAGCGGCATATTCGAAGAGGAAGGTTACGTTGCCAAAGCCGGGCGCGCAGCCGGCAAGAGCGATACCCCGCTGATCGAAACGCCGCAGTCGGTGTCCGTGATCACGGCGGACCAGATCGACGCGCAAGGCGCCGAAACCCTGAATGCGGCCCTGCGTTACAGCGCAGGCGTCGCCGGCGAGAATAATGGATCGGATACTCGCGGCTATGGGCTGCAAATCCGCGGCTTTAACGTCTCCGACGAAATCTTCTATGTCGATGGCCTGCATTCGAAGGGAACGGAATTCGCCTCCTTCCTGTCGCTGGAGACTTACGGCGCCGAAGCCATCGAGCTTGTGCGCGGTCCGGCTTCCGTACTTTACGGCCAGAACAGCCCCGGCGGCATCATCAATTACTCCAGCAAACGCCCGACTGCCGAAGCGTTCGGCGAAGTGGGCCTCAGCGCCGGCAGCTTCGACCGCTACGAAGCACAATTCGATATTGGTGGTCCGATCACCGAAGACGGGGTATTCAGCTACCGCCTAACGGGTCTTGGCCGCAAGGGCGACACACATGTGGACTTCGTCAACGACGATCGCGTCTACCTCGCACCCTCCGTCAAATGGGCGCCGGACGACGAAACGAGCCTGACGGTCTTTGCAAAATACCAGAAGGACTTCACCGGTTGGGGCATCCAGTTTCTGCCTGCATCCGGAACCGTCCTGCCGAACGCGAATGGCGAAATTCCACGCGACAGGTTTGTCGGCGAACCGGATTTTGACCGCTATGACCTGACGATTGCGACGATTGGCTACGCGTTCGAGCACCAAATCGACGAGACGTGGGCTTTCCGGCAGAACGCGCGCTATTCCTATCTGAAAAACGTACAGGAAGGGGTTTTTGGCAACGGACTCGCCGCCGACGGACGCACCCTCATGCGTTATGCCGACGAAGGCCGATCGCAGCTGGCAAGCTTTGCGATCGACAATCAGGCGGAGGCAATGTTCGACACCGGTCCGCTTGCGCATAAGATGCTTTTCGGGCTTGATTATCAGTATACACATTTCAAAGACTGGGGCACCTATGCCGATGTCGATCCAATTGATGTCTTCAATCCGGTCTACGGCTCGCCGCTGCCAGCACTTGATGTCTATACAGACGCGAAGACGACACAGCATCAGCTCGGCCTTTACGTGAACGACCAGGTCAAGTTCGACAAATTCGTGCTGACGGGCGGCCTCCGTCACGACTGGGCGCGAATGGAAACGCTCGAGCAGTTTGACGGAAGCCGCACGGACAAATCCGATCGTGCCTTTACCGGCCGCCTCGGCCTTGTCTATCTGGCCGATAACGGTCTTGCGCCCTACGCCAGCTATTCGACCTCGTTCATGCCGGTGCTTGACGATCCGAGCTTTGATCCCGAAACAGGGCGGCAATACGAGGTCGGCGTGAAGTATCAGCCGGAAGGCTATAACAGCTTCGTGACGCTTTCGGCCTTTGATCTGACGAAAGACAATGCCGTTCGCTATCAAGGAAGTACTGCGGTGCAGACCGGAGAAATCCGCTCCCGCGGCGTCGAACTCGAAGGCGTCGCAAGCCTCGATGAGGGCTGGGATATCAAGCTTGCTTATGCCTATCTCGATACCGAGATCATGGACGATACCGAGGGAACCGGCGGCAACACGCCTTACGGCGTGCCTCGCCATCGCGCGTCTCTATGGGCAAAGTACACGCTCCAGCGCGGCACGTTGGAGGGTCTCGGCCTAGCCGCAGGCATCCGCTACATCGGATCGACCTATGGCGACGATGCGAATTCGTTCAAGGTTGCGAGCGTTACACTTGTCGACCTTGCCGCAAATTACCAGTGGAAAGACTACGAGTTCCAGCTGAACGTCAGTAATCTCTTCGACAAGCGCTATGTGGCCTCGTGCTTTTCGCAAACGGCCGGATGCTTTTTCGGCGAGGGCCGCAAGATCGTCGGCTCGGTGAAATACCGTTGGTAATGTTTACCCGGCGGACTTTATTCGGCGGGCTAGCCGCATCGGCTTTCGCACCGGCGGCCTTCGCATCCCCGCCGCGACGCATCGTCTGCCTCGAATGGACATCGGCCGAAATGTTCATGTCGCTCGGCGTGCAGCCATTGGCGGTTGCCGATCTCAAAGGCTATCGGGACTGGGTCGCTGCGCCCGCACTGCCCTTGTCGACATTTGATCTCGGCGCCCGCGGCGAACCGAACCTCGAAGTGATCAGCGCGCTTCGTCCCGATCTGATCGCAGGCGCCTATGGCTACGGGATTGATGAAACAATGTTTGCGCACTTTGCGCCGGTGTTCAGCGTTCCGTTCTATGACGGAAAGAGCACGCCGCTTGCTCAGGCGGCAGCCGAAACCGTAAAACTCGGCGCTCTTCTGCGACGGCAGGAGGAAGCGCGGGAGCATGTCAGCCAAGCCCTGCGCACGATCAATGATACCAGGGATGCTCTTCGCACCCGCCCGGCCGGTCCGATCGCGATCGTCAGCATGTTCGACGACCGCCACGTGCGGGTCTATGGAAGAGGCAGCCTGTTCCAAGACGTGTTTGACCGCATCGGGCTGGTCAACGCGTGGACCGGCCGGACATCGGAATGGGGATTTTCAATCGTTGGCATCGATG
Source organism: Rhizobium sp. SEMIA 4085 (assembly GCF_013004495.1). Classification (NCBI taxonomy): domain Bacteria; kingdom Pseudomonadati; phylum Pseudomonadota; class Alphaproteobacteria; order Hyphomicrobiales; family Rhizobiaceae; genus Rhizobium; species Rhizobium sp. SEMIA 4085. Next base: position 11,985 of record NZ_JABEPH010000107.1, on the reverse strand, counting down.
CGCTTACGACAATCGGTAATGCCCATCTGGTTTTGCTCGATCCGATCCCGGCGCATATCCGCATCCGCATTGTGCAGAGTACGCTCTGGACCAGCCTGCCCTGTGTCAGAGCTGGAAATGTTGCAACGATTCCCCCGGTGTGGCCCTTCGGTGGGTTGGCCGCTGCCGCCCGTTTCGCCAACTTGATCGAAAACGTCGTGCAGGCATGATGGTCATCGATCAGCCGATATCGGCGGAAAGCAGCGGCTTTTGGAAACTCATGCTGCTCGTCGCCATCCCCGCGATCACCGCGATGGCCCTGACTATTGCCGGAGCCGAACGGCTGTTGCCGCTTTCCGCCTGGTGGTCCGCGCTTGTCGAAACCGACAATGCGAAATCGCAGGAACTGCTTTTCCGCCACGCCTTCATGCCGCGTGTCGCGGTCAGCATCCTCGCCGGCCTGGGCCTCGGGCTCTCCGGCATCCTGATCCAGCATCTGCTTCGCAACCCACTGGCAGAGCCAACGACCATCGGCACGAATGCCGGCGCTGGGCTCGCCTTGACCATCGCAACGCTTTACGCCCCCGTAGCGCTCGAAAACGGACGTGGTGTCATCGCGCTCCTGGGCGGTGCGTTGACGACGTTCCTCGTCTTTTTGCTCGCACAGCGCCGGCAATTTTCGCCAGTCGCCGTCATTGTCTCAGGGCTTGTCGTCAGTTTGACCTGCGGTTCGGCGAGCGCCCTGCTCATGGCCATCAATCGCGAGTATACCGAGGAGCTTTTTATCTGGCAGAGCGGATCGTTGATCCAGAACGGCGACGCCGTCATCCGGGCGCTGCTTCCGCAGATTACTGTTTGCAGTGTCCTTGCATTCATGTTCCTGCGGCCCTTGCGGCTGCTGGAAGCGGGCGATGAAAGTGCCGGTAGCCTTGGCATCAGGCCGGCAGCCATCAGGCTTATCGGTCTTTCGATCGCAGTAGCAATGAGCGCATTCGTCGTTGCGGCAGTCGGCGTCATAAGCTTCATTGCACTCGCAGCCCCTGCCTTCGCGCGCATCGCTGGCGCAAGGACGCTGCTGCAGCGCATGGTCTGGTCGCCACTGATTGCCGCCTCGCAGCTTTGGCTGGTCGATCAACTGATCCAGTTCCACTTCAAGGAGATGGCATTTCCCGCAGGCGCTGCGACAGCACTTCTCGGAGCACCCCTGCTGTTCTTCTTCCTGCTTCGTTCGAAGACCGTGTCCCTGGACAGCCGAGAGGGCACATTCGCTGCCGTCGCTCCTCACAAAATGCCGGCGCTTCTTCTGCTTGCCGTGGCACTTGTCGTTGCGACAGGCCTTGTTTTTTTCTTTGGAAAGGGTGCAAACGGCTGGGGCTCCATCGCGGCAGCAGAGATCGGTCAATTGGCCGAATTGCGGTTGCCACGGATCGGCGTGGCGCTTGCGGCGGGAGCCATGTTTGGAGTTTGCGGCACATTGCTTCAGCGGATGACCGCAAACAGCATGGCTGCTCCCGAAGTGATCGGTGTCTCAGGTGGGGCAAGCCTCGGCGTGCTTGCGCTTTTTGTCGTCACCTCCAGCATCGATCGGCTTTCGCTGGCAATGGCCGCAAGCGTCGGCGCCTTCGCAACGCTCGCGCTCGTCATGTTTGTCGCTGGCCGGCAGCGCCTTTCGCCGGAGAAGCTTCTGCTCGCGGGGACATCTGTGACGACGCTTGCCTCCGCGCTCGCAGCTCTCGCTCTTGCAAGCGGCGATCCGAGGACGGACTTCCTGCTCGCCTGGCTCTCGGGATCCACCTACCGGGCAACGCCAACTCAGGCGACAGCAGCAGCCGCTGTCGCGATCCTTCTTCTATCCGTCGCGCCTTTGACGATCCGCTGGCTCGCCGTCTTGCCGCTTGGCGAAACCGTGTCGCGCTCGCTGGGCCTCGGTGTCGTTGCCGTTCGCGCCATCCTCCTTTGCCTCATCGCGATCCCGACAGCCCTCGCCACGCTGCTGATCGGACCGCTCAGTTTCGTCGGGCTGATGGCGCCGCACTTTGCGAGAATGACGGGGTTCCGAAGACCGGCCGGCGAAATATTCGCTTCTGCATTTTACGGTGCACTCATATTGATCGCGGCCGATTGGATGGGAAGAACCATCATTTTTCCGTGGCAGATACCGGCAGGTCTGCTGACAGCTCTCGCCGGCGGCCCGTTTTTCTTGATCGTAATGAGCCGCTCCCGATAGACATCGCCTTCTGTCTTTAGCAGCGGCGCGATCAATCGCCGGTCAATGAAAGCGAACGGACATTCCGGTCTGCCGACTGCAGCAGTTCAAAAGCCCGGTACCTGTTTGTGTGCAGAGCCGCAATCGCACCACCGGTCGGATGGAAGGTTTTGGAGAGACGCGACATCACCTTCATCGCTTCGGGCAGGGAAGGATGATGTCCGCCAGCGACGGCCCCGAGCATTGCCGCACCAAGCAGCACAGGCTCCTCGGTGTCGGCGATTGCCACCGGCAGATTCGTCGTATCGGCCAGAAGCTGGCGCACGAGATTGCTTTGCGCCGCACCACCGCTGGCAACGATCAGGTCAAGCGCAATGCCGTCCTGCGCCAGTTTTTCCAGGAGCTGCTTGAGGCCGTAGCCGATGCCGCAGAGGCCGGCGATGTAGAGGGAAATCAGGTCGGAAATATCTGTATCAAGTCCGATGCCGGCGACGACTGCCCGCGCGCCGGGGTCAGCATGCGGTGACCGGTTTCCGAGAAACTCCGGCACGACGTGAAGAGACTTGGCAAGCTCGACGGCGCGCCCAAGCTCCGGGCACATCTTAGTGGCTTGCCCGTCAAGCCATGTAACAAGAGGCATGCCCGCAGCGTCCGCTTTCGCCTGTGCTTCACCGGAGGCGGGATGCATCGTCACAAGATGGTCTATGGCAGCACCTGCCGCTGACTGCCCGCCTTCCGTCAGCCAGAGCCCTGGCACCATGGCCGAGAAGTACGGTCCCCAGACGCCATTTACGAATACTGGGCTGTCGCTTGAGACCATCGAGCAGGCGGATGTACCGAAGATGTAGGCAAGCCTGTTTCTGACATCCGAATGGCCGCTTGCCTCGGCCCCGCCGAGCGTGCCGACACCCCCCGCATGCGCATCGATCAGCGCAGCTCCGACCGGCGTTGCGACCGTCAATCCGAGATCGGCAGCGGCTTGTTCGGTGAGCCCATTTGCCAGCGCCGTGCCGGGATCGACGATGTCCGTGCCTATCCTTGAAAAGCCTTCGGCTGCCAATTCCTCAAGCCCGATCGCCTCGAAGTACCGTGCATCCCAACGGTTCTCGTGGGCAAGAAAGGTCCATTTGCAGGTGACCGTGCAGACCGACCGGCTGAGCGAGCCTGTTGCGCGCCAGGTCAGATAGTCCGCAAGGTCGAAGAAGTGACCGGCAGCGGCAAAGGAGGCCGGCAGATTGCGCTTCAGCCAGAGAAGCTTCGGCGTTTCCATTTCCGGGGAGATCCGCCCGCCGACATAACGCAGGACCTTATGGTCTCCGACATTGATTTCCGCAGCTTCACCGGCGGCACGGTGATCCATCCAGACGATGATATTTCGGTTGGGGTCGCCGGAGGGACCAACGGCGACCGGGGCGCCTTCGGCCGTCACTGAAACGAGAGAACAGGTGGCATCAAAACCCAGACCGGCAACAGCTGCAGGTGGAATTTCCGCCGCTGCGACAGCTTCCTTGACGCTGTCGCAGACTGCTTTCCATATCTGCTCGCTCGATTGCTCGACGATGCTGCCTGCCTCATACCAGATCGTGATGGGACGTTTTGCAGCCGCCCGCAGAATGCCGTGTTCGTCGAAGACCCCTGCGCGCGCGCTGCCTGTACCTACATCGACGCCGATAAAGAATTGCGCCATGGTCAAAGGTCCGTGCTGTGCGGCAAGATGACGAGATCGCGGATCGTCACGTTGCGTGGTCGCGTCAGCATGAAGAGCACGGCGTCTGCGACCTCCCTGGCTTCCATCAATCCTCCTGCGGCAATTGTCTCATCGAGTTTTTCTTTCGGCCAGTCGCTGATCAGCGCCGTCACCACCGGGCCGGGTGCGACCGCGCCGACGCGTATGCCATGCTTTATGACCTGGCGCCTGACCGTATGGACGAAGGCCTGCACGGCATGTTTGGACGCAGTATAGATCGGCTCCCACACCACGGGAACCAGGCCGGCGATCGAACTGGTCATGATGATGTCGCCGGTCTTTCTCTCCACCATATGCGGCAAGACCGCCTGAACCGATCGGAAGGCCGCATTGATATTCAAGTTCAGCATTCGGTCCCAGGCATCAGGATCGCCGTCCACCACCTGCCCGCCGATGTAGGAGCCTGCATTGGCGTGAAAGATATCGAGCTTTCCGAACCGCTCCAAAATCTGCGGCATCATCATTGAGACGCTGGCGGGATTGGTTAGATCGGCAGCCAGAGGGAAAGCGTTCGCACCCAGCTCGGAGCATATGCTCCTCAGTGAGTCTTCGGCTTTGTCGATGAGAGCGACGCTCGCCCCCTCCCGCAATAAAGACTTGGCGCATTCAAGACCGATCCCCGAGGCAGCCCCGGTAATCGCTGCGACCTTTCCAGAAAGTTCCTGTCCCATATCAATCCTTGCTTTCGTAGTTGTATCAGGCGCGGCCGTGCGAGACTCTCGACCGGCGTGCCAGCGAGTCGACGATGACTGCGATGGCAAGAACTGCGCCGGTGATCATGTAGCGAAGGGCCGAAGACAGATCGAGCATCGTCAGACCGCTTGCGATCGACTGGATAACGATGATGCCGAGAAGTGCCGAGTAAGCGCTGCCGCGGCCACCGAAGAGGCTTGTTCCGCCGATGACGGCTGCTGCGATCGCATTCAGGTTGACGTCGCCCGTCCCGGCCTGCTGGCTTGCCGATGCCAGACGTGCCGCCGCAAGCACGCCGCCGAGTGCGGCAAACATGGCGCAGAGAACGAAGGCGCTGGTGTAGATGAGCCGAACATTGATGCCTGCACGGCGTGCCGCCTCGCGATTGCCGCCGACGGCCGCCATCGAGCGGCCCCATTGAGTCCGGGTGAGCGCGTAGTTCATCACGATCGCAAGCGCGACGAAGAGCGCGAACATCCACGGGATGCCGCGATCCTGATTGAGATAAAAGACGACGAATTCGAGAAGGATCGTGATTGCAGCGACACGCACGACGAGAGCACCGATTGAGCGCGACGAGAGATTGGCTTGTCTGCGGCGTTGCGCAGCCCGATAGCCTGAAATCAGCATCACGACGCCCGGCAGCAGCGCACACAAGTATGCGAGTGGACGCGGAATGACGAGCAGCTGCCCGAAATTCACCAAAGACGAGCCGTAAGGCAGGTTGATCGAGCCTGTTGCGCCGAGCAGATAGAGCTGCATTCCGAGCACCGCCAGCAGGCCGGCAAGCGTCGAAACGAAACTTGGCATTCCAAGGCGATTGAAAAGCAGAGCATAGAGCGAGCCGATCAATCCGCCGACAAGGACGGCGGCAATGATCGCAACCGCCACGGGCCAACCCTGATTGACCCACAGCATGCCGACCATGGCGGAAGCAAAGCCACTGATTGAACCAACGGACAGGTCGATCTCGCCGACCATCAGCACGCAAACGATTCCAAGCGAAATCACCCCGACCGTTGAGGCGTCGAAAAGCAAGTTTGCAAGGTTGTTGCTTGAAAGAAATGTCGGGTTGAGGGTGCCGAAGACTGTCCAGATGATCACCAGGCCGACGACCACGGGAAGCGAGCCGAGATCGCCCGAGCGCACCTTATCGATCGAAGAGCGGATCGTCGCGCCAATGCCCGCATCGTGGCTGACGCGAACATCACCGCGATCCAGAAGCGTCGCTGTTTGTTTCACATCGCTGGTCATATCTGCCCCTCCTGCCTCATATCCTGCTGCGCCTGACGCCGGCCGGCGCGGCGCGAGACTGCATTTTCGCTTGCCCCGGTAATGGCGGTGACGAGTTCCTGGTTGGACGCATCGGGATAGAAAACTCCGTTGTTCCGCCCGAGCCTCAAGACGACGATGCGATCGGCTACTGCACGCACGTCCTCCATATTATGGCTGATCATTACAACCCCGAGGCCGCGGTCGCGCACCCGCTCGATTAGGTTCAGCACCTCTGCCGTCTGGGCAACGCCAAGGGCGGCCGTCGGTTCGTCGAGCAGGATGAGCTTCGGCTCCAGAAGCAGGGACCTTGCAATCGCCACCGTCTGTCGCTGTCCACCCGACAGCGATGCGATCGGAATGCGGACACTTGGAATGCGGGCCGAAAGCTCGTTCAACAGCGTCCAGGCACGAACCTCCATCGCGGTCTCGTCAAGCTTTAACGGGCTGAGCTCCCGGCCGAGGAAGATGTTGGCAACGACATCAAGGTTCTCGCAAAGCGCAAGGTCCTGAAACACGGTTGCAATCCCCAAGGAGAGGGCCGCACTCGGGTCGGCCAACGTCACCTTGCTGCCGCCGAAAGTGATCTCGCCCGAACTCGGCTGGTGGACGCCGGCGAGGATCTTCACGAGCGTCGATTTGCCAGCGCCGTTGTCCCCGACGAGCGCCACGACTTCGCCTGCGTGAACGTCAAGATCGATATCGGTGAGCGCCGAGACGGCACCGAAATGTTTCGAGATACCTTTTAGGCTGAGCACCACTTCGCCGGCCGGGGCTGCTTGGTTGGAAGCGTCAGTCATCTGTCGCGAGCCTTTCATCATGAATTTCAGGCCCTTCGGCCGCTCGCAAGAGCGGTCGAAGGGACTTCCGGGAGGACAGATCAGCTGCCGATGCCGAGCTTCTTGCAGCCTTCGGCGTAGCGATCCGTGCAGAGCTGCTCCGGGGTCTGGATCGGCTTGCCATTGACTGTTTTGTCGATGATCTCGGCCTTCAGGTTTTCGGCGGTAACGAGCGCCGGCGTAAAGAGTTGCGTCGGCGTGTCGAAGAGCGTGGTATCAGCCTTCGGGGTTTCGCCCGACAGCAGCTGGATGGCGACATTCGCCGCAGCCGCGGCCACGATCTCGCTTGGCTTGGAGATGGTGTTGTACTGATCGCCTGCGATGATGAGCTGCAGGCCAGCGATCGTCGCATCGTTGCCGGTGACCGGCGGCACAGGATCGATGCCGGCAGCCTTGAAGGCTGCAACGGCAGCACCACCCGTGCCGTCATTGGCGGCCACAACACCGATGATCTTCTTGCCGAAACGGGTGATCTGTCCGCTCGCCCACTGCTGCGCCTTCGGCGGAGCCCATTCCGGCGTATCGAATTCGGCAAGGATGGGATAGCCGCCTTCGGCGAGACCGGCATGGATTCCCTTCTTGATGAGGCCTGCGGCAGCATCCGTCGGCGAGCCGTTGATCTCAAGAAGACCGCCGTCGCCAGCCTGTACGTTCTTTTCCTTCAGATGATCGACCAGCGATTTGGCGATCATCTTACCGATTTCCTCATTGTTGAAGGAGACATAATAGTCTGCAGCGGCAGAGGGAATCGGCCGGTCATAGGCAATCACCTTGACGCCCTGGCTCTGCGCCATTTTGACCAGCGATGCGGCAGCCGTGGAATCGACCGGGTCGAGCACGATCGCCTTGGCGCCCTGCGAGATCGCCGAGTTGAACTGCTGCTGCTGGCGCGAAGCGTCGCCGTTTGCGTTTTGGTAAATCACCTTGCAACCGGCGCAGAGTTTTTTCATTTCCGCTTCAAAGCCCGGATAGTCGTGCTCCTCATAGCGTGTGGAGCTCTGGTCGGGCATCAGAAAGGCAACCGTTGCATCGGTTACCTTTGCAGACTGGGCAAAGGCGGACGTGCCGCTGAGAAGACCGACGGCGAGCGCTGCTGCGCCTGCCAATTTCCATGCGAAGTGGGTCATTGGAATTTCTCCGTACCAAATGGTAACTGTTTCAACGAAGTGTCAAGCTCGCTCGAACTCGACACTCTTTGGGCGATCCGGCCGTCCGAAGCGCCTTCTTGACCGGCGCTTCTCAGGCTGATTTGCGGACAAGCAATCCCGTTCGGGCCACTTGTGTGCCCGTTCGCCTTGCCCTTGTTGTTCGTTTTCTCCTCCCCGGTCCTCCCTTTTTAGGCGGCCTCCACCGCTCTTGCATTTTGTGCCAGCAATATTCTGAAACGCGAGGGCGCCATGCCCTTCTGATCCAGAAAACGGCGATTGAAATTCGAGATATTGTTGAAGCCGGCCGCAAAGCAGATGTCGGTTATCGACATGGCGGTTTCGCTCATCAGCAGATGGCAGGCGAAGTTGATCCGCAGCCGGTTTACATATTGAACGAGCGCCATGCCGGTATGCCGACGGAAGCTGCGTGAAAACGCACTTGGGCTTTGCCCGGTCAACTCGGCAAGGTCACCTTCGCTGAACGGTTCGGTCAGATGCGTGTTGATAAAGGCTAGCGCCTGGTTCACCCCGGCTGACATGAAGCCCGAGGGATCCGGATGATAAAGCGCGCTTGCGAGCGTGCGCGTGCCCTGCGCAGAACTCAGCGCCTCGAGCACGTTCATGAAAAGCTCAATGCGGCGAATTCCCTTGGCTTCGACCAGCTCCCCAAGGAGCGGGCCGACGAGCGATGCCGTTTGGGGTGTGAACAGCGCACCTCGACGGCTCATTTCCAAAATGCCGGCACAAGCCGAGAGTTCCGGAAAAATCCGACTTGCATCTGCAAGGAAGGATTCGGTGAACTGAAGCACCCGGCAGCGCAGTGGAAGGCATGTGCCCGGCGGCACGTCGCTCACCCAATTGTGCGGCAGGTTCGGTCCGGTGAGCACAAGGTTGTCGGGCTCGAATTCGCCGATGAAATCGCCGACGAAGTACTGTCCCGTCGTCGCGACGACATGGTGGATTTCATATTCGGGATGGAAGTGCCAGCGGACCGTACGGTAGGGATAACCATGCTCCCAGGCCTTGAAGGATTCGCCGCTGCCGATCGCGACCACTTCCAAATCTGGATTCATGGAACCTTCCTCCCCGCGCATCAACCGGAATTTCTCCGGCAACGGTGCCTCCTCCCAGAGGTCATCATCTGAAGGGACTTTACGCGCAGACATCAGCAATCGCTACTACGCCATCGACCTCTCACTGATACTTTTTTGACAATTCTCCTGTGATTTGTGACCAATCATGCAGTTTTTCGGCCTCGCCAAAGACTTCTTGGCAGCAAAGATCGAAGCCGACATATGACGCCGCGCCGCCTTGCCTTGCGCGACGTCCGCCACCGACATTCGCTTCAGATGCTCAAAGGCGAATAGGAAAGCTTCGGATACCAGTCCGGCGCCCGTCCTTCCGGCGTGCAATCGAGCACCGTCCAGAGAGGCATAAGGTCGGGCGCACCGCGCGGATCCTGTCCCGGGTCGGCTGTTGCCGATCCCATTTCCTCACTCCAGAAATGCCGGATCGTACCGTCGCGTCGCGTGAAGACGTTAAACGCCGCATCATCGCTGCCGCCCTCACCGAGCGCGCGATAGTCCCGGCTATAGTCGCCATCAATGTCCGAATAAAGCGGCAGATAGCGCCAACCGCGCTCCATCTTGAACGACAGCAGTCTTTCGAGGGGTGAACGGGCAACGACTGCGAGCGCTACGCGCTGCTGCATGTCGGAAACTTCCCCGTCCCAGGCGGACAATAAGGATGTGCACATAGGACAAGGACGTTCGCGTTCGGGACCGAACATGTAGCTATAGACAATCAGCGTATCCTTGTCGGCGATCAGGTCTTTCAATGACACGAAACCGGTACTTCCCTCGAACCTGTATTCCTTCGTCACTTCGCCTCCAGGCGGAAGAGCGCGCCGTTGCTCGGCGACGCGTTCTATGTGGCGCCGCAGCTCGATCTCTTCGGCAAGCAGCGCATCGCGCGCACGCCGATAGTCTTCACTCTCGTTCGGAAATCGGGCACCGTTTCTGCGGGCGAGTTCGATTGCGGGTGTCAGGTGCTGATGATCAGCCATAATATCCTCCTTCGATCTGATCGTGAGAGAGGAGCCATGTGCCGTCTCTCCCAGGCTTTGAACGCGAGGCGCCGGCCGTCATTCCGGAACTGGAGCGCTCGACTGTTCAAGGACGATTGACGGCCGCCAAAATCGACAGCGCTGCTGATAAATGTCTTCCGGTGCATGCCAAGAAAGGTCGGCCGACCCGGCGTCGACGACTTGGCGGAGGCGAGCTTATTGGAACATGGCTTGCAGAACCCGCGGATCAAGGCGGTGGAGGTCGTAAGTCGAAGGTGTGTTCCTTGGCCGGGAAGCGTCGATTCCGGACATCGTCAGCATAGGTGCTTGCCGCCTCCTCGATTGTCTGTGCAAGATCGGCATAGCGTTTGACAAATTTGGGCTTGAAATCGATGAACACGCCCAACATGTCCTCGGCAACCAGGATCTGGCCGTCGCAGGCCGGCGAAGCGCCGATGCCGATCGTCGCGGCGTGGATCGAGGCGGTCACCTCGCGCGCCAGGGGCTCCACCATTCCCTCGATGACGACTGCAAAAGCGCCGGATCCGCCGACTGCTCGGGCATCGCGCCTGACCCTGGCGATCTCGCTTTCGTTGTGGCCGAGCGAGCGGTAACCGCCGGCGGTGTGCACCTGTTGCGGCATCAGTCCGATATGTCCGCATACCGGCACGCCGCGCGCGGTCAAAAAGGCGATGGTCTCGACCATCTCCTCGCCGCCCTCCAGCTTGACGCCGTCGCAGCCGGTTTCCTGCATGATCCGCACGGCACTGCGAAAAGCCTGTTCCTTCGATTCCTGATAGCTGCCGAAGGGCAGATCGACGATGACGCAGGCCCGCGAGACTCCGCGCATGACCGCCTGACCATGGGCGATCATCATGTCGAGCGTAACCGAAGTCGTGCTCGGCAGGCCGTAGAGCACCATGCCGACGGAATCGCCGACCAAAAGCAGATCGCAATGGGCGTCAAGGGCGCGCGCCATTGGTGTCGTATAAGCGGTCAGGCAAACGATCGGCGTTGAGCCCTTCATGGACTGGATGCGAAATGGTGTCAGCCGCTTTTGACTGGAAGGCTTGCTCATCACGCAGCCCTCGACTGGATTTGGCTCCGGTGGCCGATGATCCTGTTGTCAAGAAGCCTGGTCGAACCGATCCGTACGAAGAGGGCGACAAGGGCTTGCCGATCGCGCAAGGTTTCAAGCCTTGTCAGGGTCTGCGGATCGCGAACGGCAACGACTTCAGCCTCGGCGAGCGGCTCGCGTGCAATGAACGCGGCCAATGCCGCCTCCAGAGCCTGCGGCTCCTCAATCCCGTCGCGGTAAAGTCGTTCGGCTTCGTCCAGTGCCTTTGGAACGATCACCGCAGCGGCACGTTCGTCCGCCGTCAGGTAACTGTTTCGCGATGAAAACGCCAGTCCGTCGGCCTCCCGGACAGTTTCGACGGCGACAATGCGGACCGGCAGGGCAAGATCCTCGACCATCCGTTTGATGATGACGACCTGCTGGTAGTCCTTTTTGCCAAAATAGGCCGCATGCGGCTGAACGATATTGAAAAGCTTGGTCACGACGGTCGCAACGCCGGCAAAATGTCCGGGCCGCACGGCACCCTCCAACTCGCTACCAAGCGCCGGCACGTCCACGATCGTCTGCATCGGCTGCGGATACATCTCCTGAACGCTTGGGGAAAAAAGGATATCGACGCCGGCATCAGACAGCATGGCGCTGTCCCTTTCGAGGTCTCTTGGATAGCGCGTAAGATCTTCGTTCCTTCCGAACTGCAGCGGATTGACGAAAATGGAGACGACGACGGCATCGTTGCCACTGCATGCACGCCCAACCAGTTCCATATGCCCGGCGTGAAGGTATCCCATCGTCGGGACGAACCCAAGGGTCCGGCCTTCATTCTTGATCGCCGCGATGTGCTCGCGCAGTTCGGCAACCCTTGTAACGACACGCATCCCTCGACCTCCCCAAAAAGCGGTGGCGGATAGAAGTTGATTTCGCGCGAAGCGTCAACTTACCTGCTAAGATAATATCGATT
>NZ_JABEPH010000008.1:0-38290 GCF_013004495.1 Rhizobium sp. SEMIA 4085 | reverse complement strand
GCCTACGGGCTTCGAGCCGGCAACCTTTCGTTAACCATGCCGGCCTATTAATAGGGCGCTGCTTTTCCGCGATAGCAAGGCAGCATGTCGCGTAGGCTTTGAAGCTTCAGGCACGCGGCGCTTGGGCTGGATATCTTCTCCAAGGAGTTTGCAAATGCAGCTTATCGCTTTACCGGATACGTTCAATCTGATCGGCAACGATGCGCTTATCGTCATGAAGGCCGAAGACACGCATCAAGCCGTGTGTGTGACGAAAGATGCGCTTGCTGGCGTTCAGGCTGCGCCTGACCCACGGTGGCTGCCGCAGGATCTGAGCGTACTCGAACTTATTGCAAGCCGGAAATTCGATCATGGCGAGATCGCCTTCGATGGCCGCATCTGGATCACGGCGAAGGATGTCCAGAACTGGCATAAAATGACGCGGCACTAAATCCAACCGACCGCGACCGGTTACGAGCGAGCGGTAAGACAACTGTCGCATTTCCGTAATATCCCAGCCCTAAGTTTAGAATGGCTCCAAAACTAGGGGGCCGTTCTCAACTTTGGAGCCAGTCCCATGAACGAACATCTTTCTCAAAAGATATTCCCCACGACGCAACTTGAAGACGCAGATGGCGAAGGCCACAATTCAAGCCTCAATCCGACCATGGGCGAAATCATCAGCAAGCGCTTTTCGCGCCGTAGTTTCCTCCAGGGTTCGCTTGCAGTTGCCGCCATTACCGCGACCGTCAGCCCTGTGGCGTTGATGACAGCGGAAAAGGCGCGCGCGAATGGCGCTTCGGCCTTCTCCTTCCCGGAAGTCGAGGCCGGCGTGGATGCCAATCATCACGTCGCCGAAGGGTACAACGCCGACGTCCTTTTGCGTTGGGGTGACGCGCTCTTCCCGGACGCACCGGCCTTCGACCCGACCAAGCAGACGGCAGAAGCGCAGCGCCGGCAATTCGGGTACAACAACGACTATGTCGGCTTCATCCCGCTTGAAGGTTCTTCGACCCACGGGCTGCTTGTCGTAAATCACGAATATACGAACCCGCACCTGATGTTTCCCGGTATCGTCAAGATCGTCGACGGGAACACCCCCCACACAAGGCTCAGACAGGACAGGTGCGACGACAAACGGCCCGCGGTGGGCGACACGATCGACGAGATCAGCAAGGACGACGGAAAGTGGCAGGGCGTCCAGGAAGGCCGCTACAACCGCCGCATCACCTCTACCACGGAAATGCAGCTTACCGGCCCGGCCGCCGGTCATGATCGGGTCAAGACCTCAGCCGACGCCACCGGCACGCGCGTCATCGGCACGCTCAACAACTGTGCTGGCGGTGTGACCCCCTGGGGAACCTACATCATGGCTGAAGAGAATTTCCACGGCTATTTCTCCGGCGAACTGCCGGAAGGCCATAAGGAAGCCGCCAATTACAAGCGCTACGGCGTGCCGGAAGGCGGATACGACTGGGCCAATTATTACGACCGCTTCGACCTCTCCAAGGAACCGAACGAACCGAATCGCTTTGGCTGGATCGTCGAAGTCGACGTCATGGATCCGACCGCGATCCCGAAGAAGCGCACCGCTCTTGGCCGTACCAAGCATGAGGGAGCGGCATCGATCGTCAGCAAGGACGGCCGTGTTGTCTTCTATCTCGGCGACGATGAACGCTTCGACTATGTCTATAAGTTCGTGTCGTCGGGAACGTTCAATGCGAACGACCGTGCCGCCAATCTTGATCTCCTCGATGAGGGCACGCTTTACGTGGCCAAATTTGCCGAGGACGGTACGTTGCAGTGGCTACCGCTCATCTTCGGCCAGGGACCGCTGACAGCCGAAAACGGTTTTGCCAGCCAGGCCGACGTTCTCATCGAGACGCGTCGCGCCGCCGACATTATCGGCGCAACGAAACTGGCCCGGCCGGAAGACATCGAACCGAACGCCGTCAACGGCAAGGTTTATGTCATGCTGACCAACAACAGCAAGCGCAAGGCCGATCAGGTGGACGCCGCAAATCCCCGACCCGACAACGCCTTCGGTCACATCATCGAGATCACCGAGGATGGCGGCGATTACTCCGCAACTTCAGGCAAATGGGAAGTTCTCTTAAAGTGCGGCGATCCTGCGGTTGCCGAAGTCGGCGCGACGTTCTCGACCGAAACTTCCAAGAACGGCTGGTTCGGCATGCCGGACAACTGCGCCGTCGATTCGGCCGGCCGTCTTTGGGTCGCAACGGACGGCAATAACAACAAGGCCACCGGCCGCACTGACGGCCTTTGGGCTGTCGACACCGAGGGTGACGCCCGCGCCACCTCTCGCCTGTTCTTCCGCGTCCCGGTCGGTGCCGAGCTCTGTGGTCCGCTCTTTGCCCCGGATGACGAAACGGCTTTCGTCGCCGTGCAGCATCCCGGGGACGGCGGTGATGACTGGGCGGGCCATGGCCGCCCATCCTATTACGAAGATCTTTCCACCAGGTGGCCAGACTTCAAGGATGACATGCCAGTGCGTCCGTCTGTACTTGCCATCACTAAGATCGGCGGCGGCAAGATCGGCATCTGAGACGGCGCGTTGACACAGCCTTTGTTAGCCGGGACGAGTCCGTCGTCCCGGCTATTGTTGGCCGCCGGAACACAATTTTGTCTGCATCCCATGCCCTCTCGCGTCACAAAAACTTCATGCACTTCTGCGAAAGCTTTGGCCAAACGATTTGCGCATCCTTTCGATAAGAATTCTTCATGACCTCGTCCTCAGTCTCCACCCGCCTGTCACCGGCGGCCTCGCAACGGCTTTTGCTCCTGGCAAATACGGCACTGAAAGCGGGGCAAACCGCCCGCAGATCGCTAAAGCGGCGGCTGGTGAGCGAGATCGTCTCGAAGGCTCCGCGTGACTACCAGACGGAAATCGACGTGGCGGTCGAGCGGATCATCGTCGATGAGGTGGCGAAAGCCTTTCCCACTTACGCGATCAAAGGAGAGGAAGCCGTCGGCAATCGTGATGCCGAGGCCAGCACACCTGTCATCTATATCGACCCGATCGACGGCACGACAAACTACGCATGGGGCATTCCGCATTTCGGCATGACGATTTCGATCGCCGAAGGTGACCGCATCGTGGCTGGTGTCATCTATGATGCGATGCAGGATGAACTGTTCAGCGCGGAGGCCGGCGGCGGCGCTTATCTCAACGGCGAACCGATCCGCTGCATCGAGAACGCCGAAATCGAAAGCGTCCTAATCGGCGCTGGACTGCCCGTTCCAGGACAAGTGAAAGCCGTCAGCGAGGACACTTACTTCACCGCGCTCAAGCGGCTGATGGTCAATACGGCTGGTGTGCGGCGGCTGGGCTCAGCAGCACGTTCGATTGCCTATGTGGCATGCGGACGGCTGGACGGCTTTTTCGAAGACGGCCTGTCGTTGCATGATTATGGCGCGTCGGTCCTTCTGGTCGAAGAGGCTGGCGGACAGGTTTCGGCCTTTTCCGGCGGGCCGGTCACGGCAAACGGCGATATCCTCGCCGCAAATAGGGCGATCCATCCGTGGCTTGTCCAGGGGTTTAACTGAGCTGGGGACTTACAGGTGCTTGACCAGCAGCGCTTCCAGCCCGACCGGATCGTCGGTCGTGATTTGATCCGCTTTCAGGTCAAGAAGCCGGCGAACCTTCGGCAAGACTTCGGGAACGGCTGCCGTGACGGTATAGGCATCGACGCGGCGGCCAGCGCGATGGAAGGCGTCAATGAGATCATAACCTGCAGCGTCGGCGAAGAGTACCAGTTCGTAATTGAGATAGAACATTCGCGCGCGCGGCGATGCCTTCAGCGCTGTTTCCACGAAGCCTGCGAAGTCGCGGCTTTCGATCAAGCGCTCAATCGCCCCGTCGTAGCAAGGGTCATAGCCGATCGGCATGTCGGGAACCGCGCCGGAAAGCCGTTCGACGGCTGCAGCGTCGCCTCCAGACAGAATGACCGATCGCGCGACCGGCGACATTGCTGCGGCAAAGGCGGTAATATCCACGTCGCGAATACTCGCCGACGCCTCCTTGAGATCCAACTGCAGGACGGCATTTTCATCGCATTCGCCCGCAAGAAGAAGCTGCCCGAGATCGTCGATCAGCATCACCGGGTGATCTGCCGGCACGCCGGCATCATCGCGAAGTTGCAAGCCACGCAGATACTCCTGCGAAGCATTCACGACACGGCCCGTGCCCGTCGTGGCCCGATCGAGTGTTTCATCGTGAAGAACCGCAAAACCTTCGCCGCAAAAACGAATGAGATCTATCTCGACGCTGGCGCCGAGCAACATGCCTTCGGCGATCCGCTGGCGCGTGAATGAGATGTCACCGGCGAAGCGATGGCCACGATGCCATTTCAGCCATGTCCGGTGCGCACCTGTATCGACGGCAATCCCTCTGCGGTCAGACATGTCCGAGCATCCGATCGGTTTGCAGCTCGCCGGCGGCGGCCGACCGATGGACGAGCTTGTTGTCACGAAAGGCGAAATAGGCGGTGGCTGCCGGTTCCACAAGGGAGCCCCTTGTCCAATCGACATCCGGTGCCGTCATGGCCTTGAGCCGCGTGCCGTCTGCAAGGTCGATATCGACGATCCTGTGAGTGCCGAAATCGATGCTGCGATGCACGATTCCGGCGCCTGACTTCTTTGTCCGGCTGAGCGAGAGCGCTTCCGGTCGGAAGGCGAGCACGAGATCGCCGTCTTCGACCGGAACTGTAAGCGAAAAGTCCGGATGTTCGCTGATCCCGTTGCGGACCTTCACGCGAACGAAATTCATGGAGCCGATAAAACCTGCCACGAATTCGGTCTTCGGTTCGCGGTAAATGAGGTCCGGCGATGCGGTCTGTTCCGTGCCGCCATCCCGCATGACGACGACCCGGTCGGCAAGCGCCAGTGCCTCGTCCTGCCCATGAGTGACAAACAGGGTCGTGATGCCCAGGCGCTGCTGGATGTCGCGCACCTCTTCCCGCAGGCGCTCGCGCAAATGCTGGTCGAGACTGGCAAAAGGCTCGTCGAGCAGCAGGATCTTCGGCTCGAGCACGAGCGAGCGCGCCAGCGCCACGCGCTGCTGCTGCCCGCCCGAAAGTTGTGTCGTCATCCGCTTTCCGTAGTTGGAAAGGCCGACAAGTGCGAGCGCGCTTTCAACCCGCTCGGTGATCTCGGGTTTCGGCAGCCTGCGTATCCTCAACCCGAATGCAATATTGTTGAAGACGTCCATATGCGTCCAGAGCGCATGGCTTTGAAACACCATCCCTGTCGGGCGCTTCTCCGGCGCAAGTGTCGTAACATCCTTGGCGTCGATGAGAATTGAACCTGCGCTCGGTCGCTCGAAACCGCCGATCATGCGAAGAAGCGTCGACTTTCCGGACCCCGATGGTCCGAGCAGGCAGACGAGCTCGCCATCATCGACATCGAGCGAGAAATCGCGCACCGCGAACGAAGCGCCGAAGGCCTTTGAAATCCCTTTGATCGTCAAGCGTGCCATCTCAAGCCTTTCTTCGGGTCATGCCCCATCCGCACGTCACGCGCCAAAGCCGCGGGCAAAGGCACCCGTTCCAACGACACGGCGGGCAAACATCAGCGCGATGAAGGACGGCACCCACAACAGGACCGAGAGGACTGCGCCGTACTGCACGACGATCTGATTGTTGATGAAGGTGATCATCAATACCGGCATGGTTCGGACTTCAGGAGCACCGATCAGCCACGCTCCCTCCGTTTCGTAGAAGGTACCAACAAAGGTGAGCAGAAGCGCAGCCGCAATTGTCGGTGCAGCCTGCGGAAGGGTGATCGACCAGAACACCCGCAGTGGTGCGGCACCTGCATCCCGGGCCGCTTCCTCCATGCGCCGGTCAACGTTCTGGAACGCCGCGACAGGGATCCAGATCATCAGCATGAGGGTGCCGACGAGCTGGATCAGGACGACACCCCAGAACGTGCTGATCAGGCCGAGCTGCAGGAAGATGCCGGCGATCGCGACAAGCAGTCCGAACTTCGGGAAGGCGTGCGAAGCAAGAAAGGACAGGAAGAGGATGTTCCTGCCCGGAAAGGTCATGCGCGCAAATGCGTAAGCCGCCGGCAGGCAGATGACGGCCGACAGCAGCGTCACGGTCGCCGTCAGCCGAAGGCTGAGAAAAAGCGATTCCCAGACGTCGGAGCGCGATAGCGTCTGTGACCAGAAGCGCAACCCGAACTGCTGCGGAATGACAGAGGGATAGCGCCAAACCTCGGTAAAGGCCCAGGTTCCGACAACAATCAGCGGAAGCGCGATGAACAGGGTCAGCAGCGCCGCAAACAGGATGCCAACCCAATCAATCCTTGCCGCACTGGCAGTTGTACCATGGATCATCGACCGCCCTCCCGGTTTTTCGCGATCGAGCGAACATAGAAGATCCCGAACACCAGGCAGAAGCCGAAGGTGATCACCGCTTGCGTCAGAGCATTCAGCGGGTCGTTGAGGTCGGAGAACGTGCGTTGCATGAACGGCCCCATCATCTCGGGCGAAGCTGGACCAAGCACGTAAGGCAGCGTGAAGGACGAAAAGATGCCGAGGATGGCGAAGGAGGCCGTGACCAGAAACGAATTGCCCATTCGCGGCAGGATAATTGAAGCGAAGACCCGCAACGGAGAAGCACCGACATCGCGCGCAGCTTCGATCGAGCTTTTGGCGATATTGCCCAATCCGGCCGCCAGCATCAGCACCGTCAGGGGAAGATTGTCCCAGACGAGGCCGATCACTGGTCCCCAGGGCGTCAGATATGGAGACGGCAGCTTTGGCAGGCCGGTCGCGTTCAGGAGGATGTCGACGGTGCCGTTCGGACCGATCGTGCGGATAAGCGCGTAGGAGAGGATGATCGACGGGACGAACATCGGAAAGATTGCAAGGCCTTGGACATAGGCTGCGAGCCGTCCCCGCGAAAAGCGCAGATACAGCGCGATCGGTAGGCCTGTCGCGAGAAGCAGCAGGCCGCAAACCAGTGTCGTCCAAAGCGTAAGCCAGAGATTGGCCAGGCTATAGGTATCGCTGAAGAAAAAGCGATAGGAGGCAAGCGAAAAGACAGTAGCGCCGTCCGGTTGGCGCACGAAAACCGTGCCGATGACTGCGGCGATGATCGGATACACGATCAGCCAGCCCAGCAGAAGCACCGGCACGGCGACGAGAAGAAGCCCTGCCGAAGCGTTCGTGGCGGCTGGTGCGCGCCAGCGCGCCAGCGATCGTAGCGCAAACTCCCTGCGCATCAGGTACGGCTGATGCCCGGCGCGACGCTGCGGTACCAGCCGTCATTGATGGCAGGCTCCCAATCGCCGCTCGGAAAGGTCGGGATCGTCGCCGGGACGACATCGGTATATTTCTGGCGGAGTTGCTCGGAGATATGCTCCCAGGAGATGCCCGGAAAACCACCGATCTCGGTGATGATTGCTTCCTGCATCTCCTTTGTCAGCAGGAAGGCGGCGAGCTTCAAGGCCGCGTCCTTGTGTGCGCCGTTCGAAAACACCGTCATGCGCGAGAAATTGCCGCAAAGCGCAAGGTCGCCGAGCTGAACGAGGCCGGTCGTTTCCGGCAGAACGCCCTGCGAGATCGCTTGCAGGACCTGGTCGGACCAGACCGGCGTCATGGTGACGACGCCCTGCGCCAGAAGCTGGATCGACTGCGTGTTGCCGGCCGTATACGCGCCCTTTTCATAGAGCGACGGCGCAAGGTCGTTGAGGATCGCCCAGGCAGGCGTCAGGGTCTGGTTGGCGTAATCGGCCGAGAAGTTGTCGATCGTGAATTTCTTCGGATCGCGGCCGTTGGCCTCATGGATGGCGCGGCGAACGAAGTTGCCGCCTGAACCACCTTTGTCGGGACGATTGTAGATAAACTGGCCGGGATTGGCCTTGATCCATGAAATCAGCTGTTCCCAGGTTTTGGGCGCATCCTTTGGGTCGAGCTTGGCCTTGTCATAGGCGAGAAGAACCTGCGAGCCGCGGTAGGGAAGCGAATATTCGCTGTCGACGCTCAGCGGATTGACGCGGTCGAAGCCTTCGACGTTCTCTGCGGAGAACTTGACCCAAAGACCGGCGTCGATCCCACCCGTCGGCAGGCGTGGATCGAATGTTTCGAAGATGTCTGCCTGCGGATCGGTCTTGGTCTGGAGGGCGGCCAGGGCTCGATCGGCAATGGCGCGCAGGCCAGTATTGTCGCCGGCATCAGTGACCTTCAAGGCAACGTCTGGATGGGCCGCTTCGAAAGCCGGACGGACGATGTTGTTCCAGAAGTCGACGATATTGGCATCGGAGCCGCTGTAGAGATCGATCGTCCTCGCTGCTGCGGTGGCAAAACGCGGCGCAGCCAGAACAGCTGCTGCGGCCGACGACGTGATAAGAAACTCGCGTCTGTTCATTACCCACTCCATTCGTTTCGCGGTCGCACACCGCGTGCCTGTTGGAGCTAGCTAACGCTGACGCGTGACATCGGGATGACAAAAGGGTCCGGACGAAGGGTTTTTTGCACAGCCGTGCATTCATATCTATGCAACAACAACATCGACAAAAGAATAGGCGAGTCCGACGTTGTTGAATGCGGCCGATGATTGACGGCCGGTCTGTGGTCATCTTTTCGCCGTCGCGCTTACATTAGATTGTAATCAATCGCGGCTAGATTGTTTTCATCATCAGGAGGCAACTATGCGCGATATGACCATGTCAGAGGTATTGACCGATCCACTGATCCGGCAGCTTATGCGCGCCGACAGGGTATCGCTTGACGCTTTTGCAACATTGCTTCGCGAAGCTGCAGCGCGCGTCGATGCACGGGCAATGAATGGCACGAGCGCCGGTGTGCGGTCAGACGATAACGAGGCTTCAGCACAGTTGCACGGGACGATCATGCAAACGGAAGCCGTATAAAATGCATGCCCCAATGTTTGTCGCCCGGCGGTGCTTTCTGACTTACGAGCATGCGGTTCTTCCAGCCCGAGAATGATCTCATGGGCACCGGACGGGGCTTGATCGGTCCCGTAACAGCGATCTGCCAAGCCGCGATATGGTCTACAACTTCAAGAGAAAGCGAAGATCCAAAGACGGCGTCAGCGGGTAGCGCCCCAGAGGTAGGCGACCGCCGCAACTATGCCGACGGCCGTCAGGGGTCTTGCCCTCACATGCTCCTCGATTTCATAAACAAAGCTTCTCGCCTGAACTTTCGCGATCCGCGCAGTATCGGAGGCGAGCTCTGTTGCGGACTCCGAGACGCGGCTTACTTCTGCTCGCAGAGCCTTGATCTCGCCGCGGTTGACCTCGCTCCGCTTTCGACTTGCAGCGAGCGCTTCATCGACCAAGGAAGATTTTTCGTCGGGCATTTGGGGGTCGCGCTGCCGCTGGACGCGCTCGGCCGCCTCGGCGTCCACTCTTCCAGATGGTGCCGTGGTGTGGGTGGCCGAAACGGGATCCGAGGCCGGAAAGGTGTCCTCAAGCCCTTTCTCGAGTTCGCCCTTTCCCGATCGCTTGCGCTGCTGGGCCTGCTCCCGCTTCATGGACTGAACTGCTGGGGATTCGTCTGGATTTGGCATGTCGAGTTCCTCCTTGCTTGATCGCAGTAATCCCGCAGGTGCCGGGAAGTTCCGGATTTGTGTTCCAACTGCCACCGACCAGCATGTCAAAGTCGAAAGTCATTACGGCGAGTATCCTTGCCGGAACTTCACCGCGAATAGTGGCTGGCCACTTGCAGTTCTGCGTATTTCAGCAAAAAAATTTCCATCAGTGCTGTTTTCGTTGATGATCTTGCCGACGCTTGATTTTTCGTGGCTGCGGGGAGTGGCCCTAATCGCTTCAACAACAGGCAGGTATGCGTTTGCATTGCGTTACAGCTGCAGAAGAAGGCGCGTTAAATCATAGGGATGCATTGGGATCTTAAGATGCCGCTTACGCCTAAAAAATATCCGGAACTTTAAAGTTCGACCGGGTGTTCCTTGCACGGATCTCGGCGATCCCAAAAAGGAACACAACAATGCGCGCGTTCATCCTAGCCGCTACCGCCCTCGGGACATCCGCCTTCTCTGTGCTGGCCCAGGCGACATTTGCGCCCTCCCCGTCCGGAAACACGCCTGCGATCGCAACACCAGGCACGAAGAACCCGACTGCCCCCGTCGCAGGTGCCAACAGCTTCACCGAAGCCCAGGCAAAGGATCGCATCGAAAATGCAGGCTACACGGAGGTTAAAGACCTAAAACTCAACGACAAAGGCGTCTGGATGGCCTCGGGCATGAAGGACGGCAAGGCTGTTTTGATCGCCCTCGACTATCAGGGCAACATTGTCGCCGAATAAGGAAGCCCAGGCGCTCGAAATGAGAGTTGTACCCGGATTCTCCGACCTGCGAAACGAAATCGCAGCAGTGTGAAGCATGGTCAAAGCCTACGAACGTTGCTGTCATCTCAGATTATATTTCAACCGACACTTTAGGTAAGCGATCTTAAGTCATGGATATAACGGGATTCAGCTTCCTGACGGGATGGGCACTTGCTGCGTCCAACACTGGGCGGATTTCTAAAAGCTTGGGGCCCTTCTGTTGGCCATTTTGTCAGCGGCAACTGCGTCCTTGTTGACCTTGCCAAATTGCCTCACCGGCAGATCGGCTAAAACAGAGCACACGAACTGTCTGCTGCGACGGCGGGCTCAATTTAGGCCAGCCAGCCTATCAGTCCCCGCGCAATTTACGGGTGATGAAGACAGCTATGCCACCGATCCCCAGGACTATGACACCCCATAAAACCCATACACTTTGATTGACCATGAAACTCGAGGAAGGGTACGGGAAGAGCCCGCTACCTTGTCCGATCCAGAGCAATCCGAGCAGGATCAAGCTCGCCCCGAATGCATAACCGAATTTCCGTCTCATGTTCATCCCCCTCTCTCACTTCCGGCCATGATGACGAGACGATCATAGGCCGCCCAGCCTCGACAGTATCCGCAATTCACGCACCACCCGGCGCGGGGCAAACTTCGATGCCGGTGGCATCACTTCCGATGATCTCCTCGAAGCGCCTCGGCAGAGCGTCGCCCGATGTCGCCGATGAAGCCAATACAACCTCCCAGCATGCATCTGCTTCTTTCAGACGGCAAACACTCAATGTCTGTGCCCGGCTGCAGGCGACCGATTCCGGCACGAGGGCGATGCCGAGCCCGTGTCCGACGAGTTCCATCAACGTGCCGAGATCGCTCACCTCAAATGCGATCTTGCGATCAATGTTCGCCGTCAAAAATAGATCATCGATGATTTTGCGCGTACCTAAATCGTGCTCGAATTCGACAAAGGCATGCGTTGCAATTTCATCAAGTGAAACAACCTGGCTTGAGGCAAGTGAATGCGATTTGTTGCAGACGACAACCAGTTCTTCGCAGGCGATGGTGACGGTTACAATGTCGGCCGGCGGATCAAACATGGGCAGGAATGCAAGGTCGAGTTTGCCGTTCCTGACCTTCTCCAGAAGATGGACCGCGCCTCCCTGTATCAGCCGCACGTCGATATGCGGATGACGCTTATGAAAACGGGCAAGTAGAAGCGGCAGATCGACAAATGCCGGCAGTCCCTGAACTGTTCCGAGGTTCAACTTGCCCGATTTCGCCTGCGCAACAGCGTCTACCGCTTCCCGTGCGTCCTTCGCTGCCTCAAGGACAATCTCCGCCTTTTCGAGCAGCGCCCTGCCGGCGGCCGTCAGTCGCACCTTTCGAGTAGTGCGGACGAAAAGCTGCGCATTGAGCTCTTGTTCCAACGCCCGGACTGAACTCGAAAGAGCGGACTGAACAATGTTCAACCGCTGCGCGGCTTTCGTGAAATGCTCGGCTTTTGCCGCAGCAACAAAATACTGGAGCTGGCGTAGTTCCACTGGAACCTCATTTTTCACACATATTGATCAATCTCATCTAAATCTTCCGTTTGAAAGATGGAAGCGCCTGACGCATTCTCTGGCGGCGTTTTCGGCATTGCTTCTACCTCACGTGATCAACCTATTCGTTCATGACGGTCTTCTCGACGCTGTCCTTCCCGACAGCTGCGCAGGAGAGGAAGCGTAGGCTGCACACGGCCACGATCGGTGCCGATGATGCGCAGACAGTGGCCGCCCTTGGTGTCGCGGCTTTGATGTATCAGGAGGTTGACATGGACTATCGTAAACTCGGTCAGAGCGGCACAATCGTGAGCGCCTATTGTCTCGGCACGATGACCTTTGGTGCGGAGGCGGACGAGCCCGCCTCTTATAAGCTGCTCGACGATTATTTCGCCTGGGGCGGCAATTTCATTGATACCGCCGACGTATATAGCGCTGGCAAGTCTGAAGAGATCATCGGCCGCTGGCTGAAGACGCGGCCGACCGAGGCAAAGCAGGCGGTGATCGCAACCAAAGGCCGCTTCCCGATGGGCCCGGGTCCCAACGATATCGGTCTCTCACGCAGACATCTTAACCAGGCGCTTAACGACTCGCTCCGTCGCTTGGGCATCGAGCATATCGATCTTTACCAGATGCATGCTTGGGACGCGCTGACGCCGATCGAGGAGACTCTGCGCTTTCTCGACGACGCCGTTTCAGCGGGCAAGATCGGCTACTACGGTTTTTCCAACTATGTCGCCTGGCAAATTGCCAAGGCTTCCGAAATTGCCAAGGCGCGCGGCTACACACGGCCGGTCACGCTTCAGCCGCAATACAATTTGCTGATGCGCGATATCGAGCTTGAAATCGTCGCGGCCTGCCAGGATGCCGGCCTGGGGTTGCTTCCTTGGTCACCGCTTGGCGGCGGCTGGCTGACTGGAAAATACAAGCGTGATCAGATGCCGACCGGCGCAACCCGTCTGGGCGAAAATCCAACGCGCGGCGGCGAAGCCTTCGAAGCCCGCAATGCGCAGGAGCGCACCTGGGCAGTTATCGGGGCGGTCGAGGAGATTGCCAGAGCCCGCGGCGTCAGCATGGCGCAAGTGGCGCTTGCCTGGACGGCGGCGCGCCCGGCAGTAACCTCCGTCATTCTCGGCGCGCGAAATCCTGAGCAGCTCGCCGACAATCTCAATGCCGCCAGCTTTGCGCTTTCGCTTGAGGAAACCACCAGGCTCAACGAAGTCAGCGCGCCGACGCCCGGGCAATATCCCTATGGTGAGCATGGCATTAACCAGCGCCACCGCAAGATGGAAGGCGGACGCTGAATCTTGAAAGGCGGCGTCAGATCCTGACGCCGCTTGTCTCATCAAAGAGGTGAAGTTTCTCCGGATCGACAATCACGCCGATAGTATCGCCTGCCCGAGCATTTCCGCGACCGGTTTCGACAATGGTAAGTTCTGGTCCGGTTGCCGCAGTGATGAAGGTCGAAGAGCCTGTGGATTCCACGACTGCGACCGGAACGTCGAAGGTGCCCTGCCCCTGGCCGGTGATGCCGATATGCTCGGGGCGAATGCCGGCGGTTATTCTGCGGGCGGGGAGCAGTTTGCTTGAGATCGTCAGCTTGTGCTTCAACGGGCCGGGGTCGAGCGGCAGGCTTGTGCCATCTTCGCCGACGATCGCCGGGATAAAGTTCATTGCGGGCGAGCCGATGAAGCCGGCGACGAATTTGTTGGCTGGCGTGTCGTATAGATCAAGCGGCCTTCCCTGCTGCTCGATGACGCCCTCGCGCATGACCACGACATGATCGGCCATAGTCATAGCCTCGATCTGGTCGTGGGTAACGTAAACGGAAGTCGCGTGAAGTCGGTCGTGCAACGCACGGATTTCCTTGCGCATATGGACGCGCAGCGCTGCGTCCAGATTGGAAAGCGGTTCGTCAAAGAGGAATGCCTTAGGATGACGGATGATGGCGCGGCTCATGGCGACGCGCTGGCGCTGGCCGCCTGAAAGTTCGCGCGGATAGCGTTTCAGGAGATGCGACAGGCCGGTGGTGGCGGCGACTTCCTCGGCGGCTTTCTTCGCCTCGGCTTTGGCGACGCCGCGGATGCGCAGACTATATGTGAGATTCTGCTCGACTGTCATATGCGGATAAAGCGCGTAGGACTGGAAGACCATTGCCACGTCGCGCTTGCGCGGCGGCACGTTGTTCATCAGCTCCCCAGCGATCTTGAGGTCGCCCTCAGAGATGCTTTCAAGGCCCGCGAGAGACCGCAGAAGCGTGGACTTGCCGCAGCCGGAAGGGCCGACGAGCGCCACGAACGTCCCTTTGGCAATCGACAGGTTGATGTTCTTGAGAGCGTGGAAGGCGCCGTAATGCTTGTTGACGCCGGCAAGCTCGATCTGAGTGGTCATTTGAGGGCTCCCGAGGTGAGGCCGGATACGATGCGGCGCTGCAAGAGAACGAAAATGGCGAGGATCGGCGTTACATACATCGTGGCGTAGGCCATGATGTTGTTCCACTCGTTCGTGTTCGGTCCCATGAAGGAATTGAGACCGACACTCGCCGGCTGAAGCTCGGCGGCTTGGATTATTGATTTCGCATAGACGAATTCGCCGAAGGCCTGCATGAAGATGAGGATCGCGCTGACGAGGATACCGTTGCGCGCCAGCGGCAAGACGATGTTGAAGAAGGCGCCGATGCGGGAATTGCCGTCGACAAGAGCGGCCTCTTCCAATTCCTGCGGCACGGCCATGAAGGTGGCGCGGACGAGGACGACGAAGAAGGGCATGCTTTTTGCTGCAATGGCGATGATAACGGCAAGGCGCGGATAGTTGAGCATGCCGAGCTGCGAGAAACCGACGAAGATCGGTGTAACCATCAGCGAGGCCGGAAGAACCTGCAGCATGAGGATCAGGAACAGGCCAATATCCACCCAGATGCTGCGATATCGCGCCAGCACGTAAGCGCAGCCAACGCCGAGAATGGTGATGAGTGCAACGGAACCGAGCGCGATCACCAGCGAATTCCAGAGATAGCGGCCCATGTTCCGGCTCTCCCAGACATAGGCATAGGTGCTCCATTGCGGAGAAGACGGCCAGAAGCTCGGCGGCGTGGCGAACATCTCCGAGCCGCTTTTCAGCGCCGTGACGTACATCCAGTAGAGCGGAAAGAGATAGATCGCCGCCATGGCGACGGCGATTGCGAACATCAGCCGGTTGCGGTTTGTATCACTCATCCGCGCACCTCATGGCGTGTCGAGCGGACATAGACGACAGAGGCGATCATGACGAAGACGATCATGATGACTGAGATTGTGGCACCCTTGGCGAAATCATATTGGCGGAAAGACAAGTCCCAGGCCCAGTATTGCGTTACATTTGAGGAATTGTTCGGCCCGCCAGAGGTGATCGCGGCGAAGAGGTCGAACTGTTGCAGCGTGAAGATCAGGCCAAGGGCGATGATGGCGCCGATCGTCGAGCGCATCATCGGCAAAGTGATGGTCCAGAAGCGCTGCCAGGCATTCGCACCATCGAGTTCTGCAGCTTCATAGAGATCGCCGGGGATGGCCGATAGGCCGACGGATAGAAGGATCATGTTGAAGGAAGTGCCAAGCCAGATATTGGCAATGATGACGGCAAAGAGCGAATAGTGCGGATCGGAACGCCAGAAGATGTTTCCCGAGATGATGCCGCTTTCCCGCAGGATGAAATTGAGCACGCCGAAGTCGCCTGACAAAATCCAGTTCCAGATGGCGCCGACAACGAGGCCCGGCATGACCCAGGACACGAGAAAGAGACCGCGCAGCCACGACGCACCGGGAAAGTTCACCCAGAAGAACAACGCAAGCCCGAAACCGATCAGGAACTGACCTGCGATCGAGCCGGTGACGAAGATCAGCGTGTTGTAAAGGATCCCCAGCGTCTCGGGCTGCGCAAAGATATCCGTGTAATTCTTGAAGCCGACGAAGGGGCGCGAGAAGGTCCCGAGGCTGAACATGTCAACCTCTTGGAAGCTCATCACAACATTGTAGATGAGCGGTAGCCCCGCCATCAGGAACAGAAAGCCGAGTGGAAAGGCGACAAGCACGATATCGAAACCGCGGCCGTCCTTAACGCTCATCAGGATCCTCTTCATCGGGCCTCCGATAACTCCGAACGGGGCTGCCTGGCGCTCTCGCGGAAGACAGCCCCTGCCGGGAGGAAATGGTTGAGTTTCTCCTTCTCCCCGGAGCGGGGGAGAAGACGAAGCGATTAACTGGGTGCCAATTATCCAAGAACGGCCTTGATCTTGTCGGCGGCCTGGTCGAGTGCTTCCTTGGCGCTCATCTGGCCAGTCAATGCTGCCTGTATTGCGTCCTGGATCGCCTTGGAGATCTTCGGCCACTGCGGGTGCGGGCCGCGGGGCTTGGCAAATTTCATCTGCTCGAGGAAGACCTTGAGAGCGTCATCCTTCAGCTTTTCGCCGGTCACCGGGATGGTGATGTCGGAACGGGCCGGAAGCTGGCCGTAGTTCTTGAACAACTTGTCGTCCTGAGAGGCGAAATATTCAAGCGCCTTGAAGGCCTCGGCCGGGTGCTTGGAACTTGCGAAGATCGCCCAGTTGAAGTCGCCCATGGCCGACGATCGGTCCGCGCCTGGCTTCGGAACCGGAAGCAGCGTTACACCCCAATCGAACTTGGCTTCCTTCACCATGCGGTCGAGTTCCCACGGACCGGAGATCGCCATTGCTGCATTGCCGGAATTGAAAGTGCCGGTCGAATCCCACTGACCGCGCGTCAGTGTATCTGGCGAGGCAAGCTTCTCGTCCATAATGGTCTTCCAGGTCTCAAGCGCCTTGACAGCGCCGTCGGCATTGATGTTCTCGTAGCCGCCACCGCCCATTTGGGCCCAGGGAAGGAACTGGAAGGTACCCTCCTCGTTGGCTTTTGCAGAGAAGGCCAGGCCATAGACGTTCTTAGCCGGATCGGTCAATTTGCGCGCGTCTTCAACGAGCTCATCCCAGGTCTGCGGCGGCTTGTTCGGGTCGAGGCCCTTCGCCTTGAACATATCCTTGTTGTAGTAGAGGGCGATCGTGTTGGTTGCTTTCGGCACTCCATAATATTTCCCCTCCCATTCGACCGACTTCAGCGGCCCGGGAAAATAATTCTGTGGCTTGATCACGGTCGACCTCGAGATCATGTCGGTCAGATCGAGGAAGGCGCCACGCGAAGCGAACATCGCGTGTTCCGGATTATCGACGGCAATGATGTCAGGCGCCTGGCCGGAGGCATAGGCGCGCATCGCTTCGGTAACGACGTCATCGAACTGGATCAGGCGGTACTCGATCTTGATGCCGTTGTTCTGCGCGTTGAATTCCTTGACGAGATTGGGCGCCGGTTGAATGTCGCGATCAAGCGACCAGACGCTGATGGTAACGTCTTCGGCCTTGGCTGAAAGGCCGAAGAGCGAGACGCCGGCAAGTGCCAAAGCGCCCAGAACTGCGAATTTGCGGATAGCCATGGTTCTCCTCCTTTGTGGTTACCCCCGACTGCCCGGCAAAATCCTCCTTGCCGGGCGCGGTATCATCAAACCGGATCGGCGACGAAATCGCCGCCCCGGGCATGCTTCAGATAATTCAGTGCGTAGACCTGGCCCGTCATCTCCAACACGTCGCGGTAAACCGGATCGTGCCAGCCTTCGATATCGATCGAGCCCGACCAGCCGGCCAGACGCAGCTCCGAAATGATGTCCGTCCAGTTGCTGTCGCCGAAACCCGGCGTGCGCATGAAGACGAACTTTTCCTTGCCGAAGATGCCATGCTCCTTGATGACATCCCAGCGGATCGTCGCATCCTTGCCATGGACATGGAAGATTTTCTTTGCCCACTTTCGAATCTGCGGCAGCGGCTCGATCAGGTAAACCATCTGGTGGCAGGGTTCCCACTCAAGGCCGATATTGTCGTCCGGCGTCTCATTGAAGATCAGCTCCCAGGCATCCGGATTGTGCGCGATGTTCCAGTCACCGGTTGCCCAGTTGCCGTCCATCGCGCAGTTTTCGAAGGCGATCTTGATGCCCTTGTCGGCAGCCCGCTTGGCAAGCTCGCTCCAGATCTGCTTGTAACGCGGCAGGCTCTCGGTCAGCGGTGTACCGCGGATGCGGCCGGTAAAGCCGGCAACGCAGGTGGCGCCAAAATGATGGGCATTGTCGATGCAGTCCTTCCAGCCCTGCAGCGTCTGCAAGTCGATATCGGTTTCTTCCAGCGGATTGCCAAACATGCCGAGCGTCGAAATTGTAATGTCGCGATCGCCGATCGCGTCGAGTGAGCGCTTGCCGAGCTCGGCGAGATCCTGTCCGTTGGTCGTCTGCCAGAAAAAGGGCTCAAAGCTCTCGAACCCCATATCGGCGATCTGGCCGATACGCTTGTCGGCGCCACCCTTGGACGCGCTGACCATAGTTCCGACACGGATGGATTTTGCAGGATTGCTCACGATCTCATTCCTCATGCTGAAATTTCAACGCGCTTGCCGGTTCTGGCGCTCTCGATCGCGCCGAAGACCATGGCAAGGCTTGTGATGTTGTCGCTGCTGGCCGTCTCCGGCCGCTTGCCGGTCCGGATGGCGTCCACGAAACCGGCAATCACGCTGGCATGGCCGTGCGTCTCCTCGTCCCGCTCCGCACCGGGAACGTCGACGGGCGTAACGCCGCGAAGCAGGCCCGTCTCTTCGCCGGCAACTGCGGCGCGGAATGTTTGATCCCCGTCCCAGGTTAGCATTCCCTTGGAGCCGACGAGACGCCACTGGCTTTCCCAGCTCGTACGCTCGCCTTCTGCGCACCAGGAGCCGCGATAGGTGAAAACCACATCGTCGGTGAATTCAAAGGTGGCGTTGGCAGAGGCGCCGTGACGATACCACGACCCTTTTGGATTGCGCTCGACGCAATAGACGGCGAGTGGCTTCTTGCCGGCGACAAAACGTGCGGCATCGAAGGTATGGATCGCCATGTCGAGAAGCAGAACATTGTCCATGTCCTCGCGGAAGCCGCCGAAATGCGGGGCTATGAAGAAGTCGCAATGGATCGCGGTCACATCGCCGATGGCACCGCTTTCGACAAAA
Source organism: Rhizobium sp. SEMIA 4085 (assembly GCF_013004495.1). NCBI lineage: Bacteria > Pseudomonadati > Pseudomonadota > Alphaproteobacteria > Hyphomicrobiales > Rhizobiaceae > Rhizobium > Rhizobium sp. SEMIA 4085. Next base: position 19,367 of record NZ_JABEPH010000008.1, on the reverse strand, counting down.
CGGCGCATGCGGCGAACACCGGAAATGAAGCGTCGGTTCTGGATGATCGCATGGATCTTGCCGGTCTCTGCCGCAAGATCGATCAGGGCAGCTCCTTCCGCCAGCGAAGTAGCCATCGGCTTTTCGCTCAGCACATGGCATCCCGCCTTAAGTGCCGTAGAGACGACATTGAAACGGGCAGCGGGGATGACGACGTCAAAGACGATATCCGCCCTCGCCTTTGCAATAACGCTGGAAAGATCGGTGCCGATGGCGGCCTTATTCAGGCCGAACTCCGAGGTGAGCGCTTCGGCCGCAGCCAGGTTCACATCGACGAGGCCGGTGACCTCGATCGATTCGGCTAGAGCCGGGGTTTGCTTTAAGGCGCGCAACCAGCCTTTGGACATGGCTCCGCAACCGCACAGAACTGCATTCAATGTCACGATTTCCTCCCGCGGCGCGCGTCCGGCAATTCTCCGTTTGCCTGTCCCGTAAACGTTTACGATAATAAGCGGAAACGTTTCTTGCTGTCAATAGAGGGCGAAACGGGGGCGAAATGCTGCGGAAAACAGCTTTAAACGCACGATCTCAGCCGGATTCATATTGCAATGCAGCACGGTCATGCCGGGCATGTCATCTGGCTGTCAAACAGACATTTTACCAAACCCCAAACCAGATTGCACAGCGATGAAACGCAAGGGACAGACCCGGCGACCTACTACTGTTTGCATGGCAAGCGCCAGTGGCCACTCAGGTTGCAGTGATGACCGTGCTCATGCTTGAGGTTTTATGCTAATGATGAAGCGGTTCCTAACGGCCGACGCACCTTCGCCGGTGGATAAAGGAATGCCAATGAAGGACGGCCCGACGATCGACGGAAAGGAGACCAGGCGCAAGGAGCGAATGCGATTTGTCAGCGCAGATCAGGTCGCACAGCTTGCTGGCGTTTCACGCTCCGCCGTTTCACGGACTTTCACGCCAGGCGCAAGCGTTGCGCCGGCCACCCGCGAGCGGGTGCAGAAGGCTGCCGAAGAGCTCGGCTATCATGTCAACGATCTCGCACGCGGCGTCCTTGCAAATCAAAGCCGCCTGGTCGGCATCGTTGCGACGCGGCCAGAAATCGGCTTTCGCGCCCATCTGGCCGCAGCACTCGCAAAGGCGCTGATAAAGCGGGGCAGCATCCCGATCCTGATCAACACCGGCCAGACCGAGGATGAACTGCTTGCAGCGCAGAAGATGTTGATCGGCCATCGCGCCGAAGCAACCATCATTCTTTCGGGATCCCCACCCGCGAGCTTCGTAGATATCGCGCATCGCAACGGCCAGCCGCTGGTGGTCATCGGCCGCACCGAACCGGATGCGGACCATGTCAGTGCCGGAAACGCCGAAGCATCCCGCAACGCAGCGATGGCCTTCTTCGACAAGGGATGCCGGCGGCTTGCCGTTGCAGCGTCGCATTCGGCAACGTCCAGCATTGCAGAGCGCGAGCATGCCTTCTTGGCGGCAGCCGAGGAGTTCGGCGCTTCGGTCTCGGTCGGACGCGGCATGGATTCCGACTATGACAGCGGCATCGATGCCGCGCGTCAACTCTTCTCCCGGGCTGAAAGACCCGATGCTGTCTATTGCGCCAACGATTTGATTGCCTTCGGATTGATGGATCATGTCCGAAAGACGCTCGGCTTGCGGATACCGCAAGACGTCGCCGTGATCGGTTTTGATGATGTGCCGGAGGCAGCCTGGCTCAGCTACCGGCTTACGACTTTCCGCCAGGATCCGGTCGTCATGGCACAGCGCGCCGTCGAACTTGTCGAGCGTCGGCTTGCCAGCCCGGAATTGCCCCCTGCCTACGAGAGGGTCATTCCGGAACTTATCTTCCGCGACAGCTTCACCCCCTGACCTCATCGCTCGATACACGTCACTTTTGCCGCTCGCCGGAGGTCATTCTTGATGCTGACCAACTAGAGGTGTTGCATGATGGCCTGTTGCCGTTATGCAACAAACTTCTCGATGATAGCTACAATTCAAGATTTAATATTGCTGAACATCCGCCGTTGTGCAAATATAAGCCGATCTCGCAAATTTAATCAGAGGAGGCGTGAAATGAATCCCATTCTCGTGTTTATACGCCCCGCTGGCGGGATGGCTCGCAAGACCTCGATGCGTTGTGCATCCAATCCGAGCCGACATTCCTCCGAGGCTGTATAAACCCCGGATCACTGCCATTTTGGCATTTCCCAACTTGACCTGAATTGAGCCGGACGCCGAACGACGACGTGTGTTCCACGTCCGCCTCGATGTGTCTTTTTAACTTTCGAGAGGACCTGGCCGCTTGAGCGCGCCGGGACGGATAAATCATGCGTGAAGCACAAGTAGAAGTTGCTGAAACCCTATCGGCGACGGTCGATGAACTGTACCAGAAATTTGGCGTCTGGAGGACGGCGCGCGCGCTGGCCCTGGCCGCGTGGAGGCGTCACCAAACGGTGAACCAGGTCTCCCAGCTGTCAGATCGTATGCGCCGTGATATCGGCCTTCCGGAGGCCGAGGATGCGTACGGGACGGCGAGATTTTGGAGTATCTGGCCCGACACAAGATGACTTCCAGCCCCGGCGGCCTGGCTGCCGGGGCTGTCGTCTGCCTGGACCATGGTCATGAGGAGCATCGGCGTCGGCTGCCAGCGCGAAAGCGATGCGGCATCTTCACCTCGTGCCGATCCGACGTCTGTGCTGCACTTGCCGCCCACGAGCGGGACCGCGGCCGCTTTGCGCAAACGCATTCCTGTGGCAATAAGAGGAGATCACGCGTTTTGATCGGGGAGGAAGAACGCAGCCGATGAAGGGAATCCGACAGCTTGCCAAGCATCTCGATATTTCGATCGGGACGGTTTCCCGCGCGCTAAACGACAAACCGGACGTCAACGAGGAAACGCGCAAGCGCGTGATGGCGGCTGCCGAAGAGCTCGGCTATGTGGCAAATCAGTCCGGCCGCAGCCTGAGGCAGGGCACGACCAACGTTATCGGGTTGATGATCGAATCCAGCAAGGAAACCGTCGAAAATAGCGACAACTTTTTTCTCGGCCTCACCGGCGGTCTGCAGAGTGTGCTTGCGCGGCACAAGCTCGACCTCGTGATGCTGCCCTGCCCCAGCGACGAGGATCCCTATGAATATCTGAAGCGCATGGTGGCGCGGCGCGTCGTCGATGCGATGATCATTTCAGCGACGCAGCGGATCGACAGGCGCATCGATCTTCTGGTGAAAGCCAAGATTCCTTTCGTCGCGCTCGGACGAAGCTCATCGGGCGGCAACTACACCTGGATAGATCTTGATTTCGAGGGCGTGGCGGCATCAGCGGTCGACCGGCTGGTGGCCAAGGGACATCGCAGGATCGCGATCGCAGCACCCTCGAGCGATATCAATCTCGGCTATGTCTTCGTCGATGCCTACAAGCAGTCGCTTGAGCGCCACTGCATCCCTTATGATCCGAAGCTGGTCATCCGCGTCAAATCGAGCGAACAAGGTGGTTACCAGGCCGGACACGAATTGCTACTCCTGGACAACAAACCGACAGCGATCATCCTGATCTACGAGTTGATGGCGATTGGCCTTTACAGACGCTTGGTCGAGGCAGGCGTCGTTCCGGGGCGCGATCTGGCAGTGATCGGCTTCCGTGAGGAGCCGCGCGCCAAATTCCTGCAGCCTGCCCTCACCTGCTTCCGTATGTCGCTGCGCGATCTCGGTGTCGAACTGGCCGAAACGCTGCTTGCGACCATGCCCGCTTATGCGAAATTTTATCCGAAGGGCGCGCGCAACACGATCTGGCCGCTGGAACTCGTCCCAGGCGAAAGCGACGCCTTTTTCCTCAATCCATGAAACTGGCCGCGCCGTTTGCGGACGCGGCCGCAATTGTCATTCAGCCGGTGCTGTGGCGGCGCGGCGGCCGAGCGTTGCTTGCGTCAGGACGAAGGCAAGCAGCGCGCAGGCGGCAATGCCTGCCGCCATCGGAACGGCCGTGCCATCGGCAAACAGGCCGGAGACCACCATTGCGACAGCCGCAATGACGAAGTGCAAGGTTCCCATCAATGACGAGGCCGTACCTGCGATCTGGCCGTGATCCTCCAGAGCAAGAACCGCGCTCGTTGGAATGACAAGTCCGAGAAAGCCATATCCGATGAAAAGGAAGACGGCCATCACCGGAAGCTGGTTGATGCCCGCCGCCATTACAACGGCCATCACGACCATGACGAGGCAATAGAAGGTGACGGCTGAGCGCATGACGCGAACGAGGCCGAAACGCTCGCCCAGCCAGCCGGTCGCCTGCGATACGGCGAAGAAGGACACGGCGTTGACGGAGAATGCGAAGCTGTACTGCGTCGGCGTCAGGCCGTAGTGCTGGATGAGCACGAAGGGCGAGTTGGCGAGATAGACGAGGAAGCTCGAGATCCCGAGGCCACCGATGAAGGTGAGCGTCAGGAAGTTCCTGTCGCGCAAAAGGTAGCCATAGGCAGACATCGCGCTGCTAAGGCTGCTGCCCTTGCGATCCTTCGTCGGGCGAGTCTCGTCAAGCTGTGTGGCAAGCAGCACGAGCCCGATGAGGGCCGCGATAGTCACCGCCCAGAAGACACCGCGCCAGCCGTAGAACTCGATGACCGCACTGCCGGCCAGCGGAGCAAGAATGGGGGAAATTGAGAAGACGAGCATGAGAAGCGACATTAGACGAGCTGCCTGAATGCCGGTGTGCATGTCACGAACAACAGCGCGTGGTATGACCATGCCGGCCGCACCGCCGACGCCCTGGATGAAGCGGAAGGCAATCAGCGTTTCTATGTCTTGCGCCAGCGCGCAGCCGATGCTGGCAACGGTGAAGATGCCGATACCCAAATAAAGTGGCAGCTTGCGGCCCCACATGTCGGACAGCGGACCGTAAAGCAGCTGGGCCAGTGCAAAAGAAATGAAGAACGTCAGAAGGCTCAACTGGGTGACGTGGTTATCCGACCCCAGATCGACGCCAATCGAAGGCAGTGCCGGAAGGTACATGTCGATGGCAAAGGGACCAATGGCTGATAAAAGCCCAAGGATGAGCGCAATGCGAAAGAATGAAGCGGTCATTTTGATGATCTTTCATAAATGCGCAGCGAAGGAAGCGGACTATGTCTCTCCGCCGCGTTGCTCTCGAAGGGTTCAAATGAGGGGCGGCTGCAACCCGCGACGCGCTCGGGGGAAGCGCCAGTGACTGCGAACCGACGTGTCAAGTATTTTGGACACAAGTGTAAAATTAGACAGCGTTGTCTAAAACGTCAAGACGCATTATCATGAGAGCGATGAAAAATCCCGCGCCACCCGAAAAGAGAGCGGATGGGCCGACCCAGCGCGGCCAGTTCAAGAAGCGCGCTTCCATACTGGAAGCGGCCGCGGATGTATTCTGCCGCCAGGGCTTTGCAGGGGCAAGCATCGACGAGATTGCGGTAGAGGCCAATGTCTCGCGCCAGACGATCTATAATCACTATTGCGAGAAAGAGACTTTGTTCGTCGCCGTCGTGGACGACGTGCTGAAGCGCGCCAATTCGATGATTTTTGCGATGCTGGCAACGTTTCCGGTCAATGCCGACAATTTGGAAGAAGACCTTGTCGCCTTTGCGATCCGGATCAACAAAAACTGCATCTGCAACCAGGACGGAAAGTTCCTGCGCCGTCTCGTCCAGAACGAGGGTGAGCGCTATCCGCATCTTTTCGAGACCTGGCGCCAGCAAGGCCCGGGCCGGATCATTTCCGCGCTCGGCGCTCTGTTTGCGCGGTTGAGCGCCAGTGGTGCTCTAAAGATCGAAGACTTCGATGTGGCGGCACGCCAATTCCTCGCTCTCGGGAATGCGGATCTGCAGATCATGATGCTGTTCGGGCAAACGCCGAGCGATGAGCAGCTCGAAAGTGCCGCGCGCAACGCGGTCAGGACGTTCCTTCGCGCCTACGGCATGGAGGCGTCCGCCGAGCGATCAGAGCTTGCGGCCGTCAGCGGCTGAGTCAGGCAAAGACGAGCATCTGCGACGGAACGGCAGCGAGCGCGCCATTGCGGCGTGCGACGGCATATTTCAGCGACTGCTCGACGACGGACGGCTTGACCGGCTTTTTGACGACGCCGAGCGTCCCCTTGACGCCTCCTGCCACCATCTCCGGGTTGCCTGTCATGAACACGACGGCAACACCATGGTCTTCCGCCAGCCGCCGGCCGATTTCCGGCCCAGTCGCACCATCCGACAGGTTGACGTCTACAAAAGCGACGTCCGCCGTCGGCGCAAAACGCAACGCCTGTTCCTTATTCGCGGCAAGCCCCGTCACTTCCATGCCCATGGCTTGAACGGTTGCTTCAAGATCGAGGGCGATCAAGAACTCGTCCTCTACGATCAATACTCTCTGGTTCATGAGGTTATCCTGTAGCCAGCTTACGCAAAAGCTTGGTTGCCAGACGCCCTTGCCGGCCAGGGTAGGCGCAAGACTTCGCACCAGTCGGCCGTGGCCGGCGGAACTTGGCCGGATAACGGGCAACGGCGGCATATGTTCCGAGCCGATACGCATTATTTTTGGATTAAGTCATTGTTAATACTAATAAAACATTAAGATCGGCGTAAGTCTTTGATAAAAACCAGCTCTAAATTTGAAGTTGTATTGACAAGTCTTTTCGGCCGCAGGAGAGTGCCCCAATCCAGCGCCAGCGCCCGGGGGGGAACCTATGTCTGTACGCTCGTTTTTCGCATCCGCCGCCATTGCTCTTTTAGTCATCGCGGCCAGCCTTCCCGCGACAGCTGCGGAGACCAAGCGCGATATCCAGACGATCAAGGATGCCGACTTCTTCGGCTTCGATCTGCGGACGGAGCAGAACGTTTCCCTCGAACAATGCAAAACCTCATGCATTGGCGACAAAAGCTGCAGGGCTTTCACCTATAACCCGAAGGTGAAATGGTGTTTCCTGAAGTCCGACTTCAAGACGATGAACGCTTTTCCAGGTGCAATTGCCGGTCGGATCGTCGAAACGACTGCGGGACCGCGCGAGCCCGATATCGGTGCGCCTCCTCGCCTCACCTTTCTTTCGGAAGACATCATCCAACAAGCCCGCGATTTCAAGGCCAATCTGGCGCTCACCGACGCTCAGCCGGGCCAGACCGTCGACAGCCTGACGGCAACGGCGCGCCTTGATCTTACCGCCAACAACCTTGCAGGCGCGATCGACGCTTTTCATCGCGCGCTGGCGCTGACGCCCGATGATGCCGATCTGTGGCTGGAGACGGCGCGCGCCGCAAATTCGCTCGGCGGCACTGGCAGCCAGGCCTTCGGCCAGGCACTTCTCGATGGCTTGAACGGCTACCAACTGACACGCACAGCCTCAAAGCGGGCCGATGCTCTTGCCGTGCTTGCGAGCTCACTCGCCAAGAATTCGAATTTCCGCGCAGCCCTCAGTGCCTATAAGGCAAGCCTTGCGCTGGCAAGCTCCAGGGAAGTGCAGGCGGCCTATCTCAAGCTCAAGTCGGAACAAGGCTTCCGCATCACCGAACACAATGTCGATGCCGACAGCGCAACGCCGCGTGCCTGCGTGACGTTCTCGGAACCCCTCGTCAAGACGGTCGACTATGCACCGTTTGTGACGCTGAACGGACAAGCCCCCAAGGCGCTCGAAGCCAAGGACAGGCAGATCTGCGTCGAGGGCCTGGGTCACGGCGAAACCTACAAGATCAGTTTCCGCACCGGCCTTCCCTCTGCCGTCGACGAGGTCCTGGATGCGCCCGTCAGCCTCGATGTCTACGTCAAGGACCGCAGTCAAATGGTGCGCTTTACCGGCGATAGCTTCGTGCTGCCTTCGACGGCGCGCCGCGGCATTCCGCTCGTCAGCGTCAATATCGAAACTGCCAACCTCAAGCTCTACCGCATTGGCGATCGCGCTATTGCTCCGCTTCTCACCAGTTCGCAGTTCCTGACGCAGCTCGATGGCTATAGCGCGCAACGCATTCAAGATGAAAGCGGCGAGCTCGTATGGCAGGGTTCGATCGAGATCGCCAACGATCTTAACAAGGACGTCGTTACCAGCTTCCCCGTTGATGAAGCCTTGCCCGCGCGCAAGGCGGGCATCTATGTGCTGATCGCCTCGCCTGCCGACAAGCCGGAAAACGAGTGGGATTCCAAGGCGACACAATGGTTCGTCGTGTCAGATATCGGCGTTACTACCTACGCCGGAACCGACGGGCTCAACGTCTTGACGCGCTCGCTCTCTTCCGCCAAGCCGATCGCCGGTGTCGAGCTGCAACTGCTTGCCAAGAACAACGAAGTTCTGGGCACCGCGACGACGGATGAAAACGGCCGAGCCACCTTCACTGCCGGGCTGCTGCGCGGCACGGCAGCACTCACGCCAGCCGTCCTGGCTGCCCGCAACGGGGCGTCCGACTACGTCTTCCTCGATATGACGCGGGCAGGCTTCGACTTGTCCGATCGCGGCGTGACGGGACGAGCCTCGCCCGGGGCCATCGATGTCATGACCTGGACCGAGCGCGGGATCTATCGGGTGGGCGAAACCGTCCATGCCACCGCCCTTGCTCGCGATACGGATGGCAGGGCGATCGAAAAGCTGCCGCTGACCTTCATCTTCATGCGTCCCGATGGCGTCGAGGACCGGCGCATCGTGCGGCAAAGCAGCGACGTCGGCGGTTATGTGATCGATCTCCCGATCCAGGAAAATGCCATGCGCGGCAGTTGGACAATGAACGTCCATACCGACCCCAAGGGGTCGCCGATCGGTACCAGAACATTCCTCGTCGACGATTTCGTCCCCGATCGCACCGACCTGGAGCTGAAGACGGAAGCCAAGGAAATCGGTCCCGATACGCCGGCAACGATCGATATCACCGGCAAATATCTCTATGGCGCACCGGCAGCCGGCCTGACGCTTGAAGGTGATGTCGTTATCAAGCCGACGCGCGAAAGCCAAGCTTTCCCGGGTTACGTCTTCGGTCTTTCTGACGAGGAGGCGAACGAGGAAAGCCGCCAGGCGATCGAAGGCCTGCCGGAATTGGACGAGAACGGCCAAGCAACGACCGATCTTGCGGTCGGTGATCTTCCCGCAACCACGCAGTTGTTGAACGCGACGGTCTATATCCGCATGCAAGAAACCGGCGGCCGGGCGCTGGAGCGCACGCTGCTGATCCCGATCAAAAATCAGGGACCGATGATCGGCATCAAGCCTGAATTTTCAGGCGATATAGCCGAGAATTCGATCGCCAGCTTCAACGTGATCGGCGTCTCGGCCGACGGCCGGAAGCTGGAGATGAAGGGCCTGCGCTGGAAGCTTTCACGCCTTGAGCGCGAATACCAATGGTATCGGGAAGGCACGGCATGGAAATACGAAACCGCTTTCAATGCGCGCCAGGTTGCCAGCGGCACGACGGATGTCGGCGTGGACGGCGGCAAGATAGCGTCCCAGGTTGGCTGGGGCCGTTACCGAGTTGAAGTCGAAAGCCCGGACGCGGATGGCCCGACATCAAGTGTCGAATTCGACGCCGGCTGGATGGTGGAGGCGGTCTCGACCGAAACGCCGGACGGCCTCGAGATCGCGCTCGACAAAGAGAGCTACAAGGCTGGCGAGACGGCGAAGCTCAAGGTTTCTTCCCGTTATGGCGGCGAGTTGATGGTGACGGCCGGGACGGAAAACCTCGTTGACGTAAAAAATGCGACGATCGGGGAGAGTGGGGGCGAAGTGGAGATCCCAGTCACCGCCGAATGGGGCGCTGGCGCCTATGTGACAGCAACCCTCTTCCGTCCGGGCGACGCACAGGACAGCCATATGCCGATGCGTTCGATCGGCATCAAATGGCTGAAGGTCGATCCCGAGCAGCGCGCGCTGCAGGTCGTAGTCGATGCACCGGAAAAGATGCCGCCGCGCGCACCGCTGAACATAAGCCTTGCGGTAACGGGTGCTGGAGCCAGTGAGGATGCTTATGTCACGGTTGCGGCCGTCGATGTCGGCATTCTCAACCTGACGCGCTACGAGGCGCCCAATCCCGAGGACTGGTATTTCGGCCAGCGCCAGCTCGGTCTTGAAATCCGCGATCTCTATGGCCGCCTGATTGACGGTTCGCTCGGCGCGACAGGCAAGCTCAGAACCGGTGGCGATGGTGGCGCGGTGGCGCTGCAGGGCAGCCCGCCGACGCAAAAACTCGTCGCCTTCTTCTCCGGGCCGGTGAAGCTTGACGCCGACGGAAAGGCGAATGTCAGCTTCGACATTCCGCAATTCAACGGCACGGCGCGTGTCATGGCCGTTGCCTGGTCGAAGGATGGAGTCGGCCACGGGGTCAAGGATATCGTCATCCGCGATCCGGTGGTCGTCACCGCCAGCCTGCCGAAATTCCTGGCGCCTGGCGACAAGGCGGAACTGCGCCTCGACATTGCCAATACCGATGCTCCGGGCGGCGATTTCAAACTGCAGCTGACCGGCAACGAAGCCGTCGGCATCGAGGAGGCCGCAGTTTCGCGGACGATCCATCTGGACGCCGGTGCGAAATCCGATTTTACACTGTTGGTGATCGGCAAGCAGCCCGGCAACGGCGCTGTTTCGATCAACCTGTCGGATGCATCCGGACTATCGCTTGATCAGACAGTCGACGTACCGGTCCGCCCATCGTCACTGCCCGTGACCGAAAGGCGCGTCATCGCCTTAAAACCAGGGGCGAAACTGAGGGTCGACAAGGAACTTCTGGCCAACAGCGTATTGCCGGGCGCCTCAGTCAGCGTCAACGTCACGCGTTCGGCCGCCTTCGACGTTCCCGCCCTGCTGATGTCGCTCGACCGTTATCCTTTCGGCTGTGCCGAACAGACGACGAGCCGCGCCCTGCCGCTTCTTTATCTCAGCGAGCTTTCACAACAGAACGGGCTCGAAGACGATGCAGACGTGAAGAAGCGCGTCCAGGATGCGATCTATCGTGTACTGTCCTATCAGGCATCGGCGGGCAGCTTCGGCCTTTGGGGACCGGATTCGGGCGACCTCTGGCTCGATTCCTATGTCACGGATTTCCTGACGCGGGCGCGTGAAGAGAAGTACGACGTGCCCGATCGTGCGCTCGTCCAAGCGCTCGAGAACCTGCAGAACGCGCTGAGCTACGACGTCGCCGTCAAGACGCAAGGCGATCAAATTGCCTATGCAATCTATGTTCTTGCCCGCAACAGGAAGGCCTCGATCAGCGATCTGCGCTACTACGCCGATACGATGATCAACGACTTCCCGACGCCGCTTGCCAAGGCGCATATCGCCGCGGCGTTGGCACTTTACGGAGATGCGACACGTTCGAAAAACATCTTCGTCGACGCTTTGCAGATGACCGAGGATTCCATCCTTCATCGCGTCAATCTTTCGCGTACCGACTACGGCTCGATCCTGCGCGACGGTGCGGCTATCCTGGCACTTGCGGCCGAAAGCCGCCCTGTCCCGCCAGTCATTCCAGAACTGGCAAGGGCCGTCGGCAGGGAATGGGACCGCAGCAAGTGGACGAGCACCCAGGAGCAGGCCTGGACGCTGCTTGCCGCGCGCGCGATCCAGAGCGGCGACGATTCCCTGAAGGTGGATGTCAACGGCGCGCTGCATACCGGTGCCTACATGGCGAAGATGAGCGGCGATGCGCTGATCAACAATCCCCTGACGCTGACGAGCGCCATGACCGATGCGGTATCGGCGGTCGTCACGACAGTCGCAGCACCCGTCACCCCGCTGCCTGCCGGCGGCAACGGCTTTGCCATCGAGCGCACCTACTACACGCTTGATGGCGAGCCGGTGAATATCAGTGAGGCGCAGCAGAACGAGCGTTATGTGGTCGTGCTGCACGTGACCGAAACCAACGCCTGGCCGTCGCGTGTCGTCATGACCGATCTGCTGCCTGCCGGCCTCCAGATCGATAATCCCAGCCTGGTCGACAGCGCTCAGCTCACCAATTTCGACTGGATCGGCGAACAGACGGCGGCGCACACCGAATTCCGCAACGATCGCTTCGTGGCGGCCTTCAACCGGACTTCGGACGACAACCGTGAAATCAACGTCGCCTATATCGTGCGGGCCGTCACCCCGGGCGTTTATGACCATCCGGCGGCGACCGTAGAAGATATGTACCGCCCCGAATATTCGTCTCGTACGGCGACCGGCAAGATGGAGGTTGTCGCAGCACGATAATGCGGCTCTGGCGCAAGCTCACGATTGGGACTGCAGCCGGTTTCATTCTTGCCGGCGCGGTTTTCTTCGTTCTGGACGCTGCCGACAGGGTCTTTCCGCCGCCGCTCGAAAAGACCGGTGCGGTGTCGGCCGAAGTGCTCGATGCCGATGGTCAATTGCTGCGCGCCTTTGCGACGCCGGAAGGCCATTGGCGTCTGAAAACCACGGTCGCGGATGTCGACCCGCAATTCATGCGCATGCTGATCGCCTATGAGGACCGGCGCTTCTACGAGCATCACGGCGTCGATCCGCTGGCGATCGGACGCGCGGGCCTGCAGCTGCTCACCAACGGCCGCATCGTTTCCGGCGCCTCGACGCTTTCCATGCAGGTGGCGCGGCTGATCGAACCGCGCGCCGGACGTTCGTTTTCGGCGAAAATCCTGCAGGTGATACGCGCCGTCCAGATCGAGCGGCGGCTCTCGAAGGAAGAGATTCTCGATCTTTATCTGACGCATGCACCCTATGGCGGCAATCTGGAAGGCCTGCGCGCCGCAAGCCTTGCCTATTTCGGCAAGGAGCCGAAGCGGCTGACGGTGGCGCAGGCTGCCCTCCTCGTTGCCCTCCCCCAGCTTCCTGAACGACGACGCCCCGACAAAAACCTGGTGGCAGCGGAAGCGGCACGAAAACGCGTGCTCAAGCGCGCCGCCGTGGCCGAAGTTATCGGCGAGGGTGAGGCCGAGCGCGCCGAGGCGACAGGCGTTCCGGCAACGCGCATGCAGCTCCCGGCCCTTGCCGCGCATCTTGCCGAAGCAGCGCTTCGCAGCAAGCCGAACGAGCGCGAGCATCGCACGACGCTGAAGAAGCAGATACAGGCAGGGCTCGAAGCGACGGCGAAAAGTGCCGCGATGAAACTTCGTCCGAAACTATCTCTCGCAATCGTGATGGCCGATGCGCGCACCGGCGAGATCGTCGGCGACGTGGGATCGGCGGACTATTTCGACGCGAGCCGTTCCGGCTGGATCGACATGACGCGTGTCAGCCGCTCGCCCGGCTCGACACTGAAACCCTTCATCTATGGTCTTGCCTTCGAGCAGGGGCTGGTCAGCCAGGAAACGATCATCGAGGACCGGCCAGCCGACTTCTTCGGTTACCGGCCGCGCAATTTTGACATGAGCTATCAAGGCGACGTAACGGTGCGAGAGGCATTGCAGCTTTCGTTGAATGTGCCGGCCGTCAGGCTGCTTGACGCCGTCAACCCGGCGCGGCTCTTGGTGCGCTTCCGCCGCGCCGGCGTTCGTCCCATCCTGCCGCCGAACGAGGCGCCGGGACTGGCGATTGGGCTAGGCGGGGTAGGTATCACGTTGAAAGACCTCGTGCAGCTTTATACGGCGCTTGCCAACAAGGGCGAGCCGGTTCGAATCGGCGACGGTGTAACTGCAAAGCCCGGTAAGATAGACGGCGGGCCGTTGCTGCAGCCGGTCGCCGTCTGGAATGTTTCGGATATTCTTTCCAGCGTCATCCCACCGGCAGGCGCCCCGCAGCGCGGCATCGCCTACAAGACAGGGACCAGCTACGGCTATCGCGACGCATGGTCAGTCGGCTACGACGGGCGGTATGTGCTCGGTGTCTGGGTTGGAAGGCCGGACAATGGCGCGGTGCCGGGGTCGACCGGTTACGGCACGGCAGCCCCTATCCTGTTTGAGGCCTTTGCAAAGTCGAGCATTGCAACCACACCTTTGCCACGCCCGCCCTCTGGCGCAGTGCGCGTCGCCCAGGCGGATCTGCCGGTGAGTCAGCGGCGTTTCTCGATAAATGCCAGCGGATTGCCTTCTGCCTCCAGCCGCGAACAGGCACCGCAGATCGTCTATCCACCGGAGGGTGCGCATGTCGATCTCGGCGCAGGAAGCGGTGATCTCTCGCCATTGATGTTGAAACTGCACGGCGGCCGGGCGCCGTTCCGCTGGCTTGCAAACGGCAAGCCGCTGCCCGATCTTTCTCGCCGCCGCACCAACCAATGGATGCCGGATGGTGGCGGCTACTCGAAACTGACGGTGATCGACGCGATGGGCCGTGCCGCAAGCGTCGGTGTCTTCATCGACTAAACCTTGGAATTGCGGGGAACAAAGGGACCGTTATCACCGTTCCGGGCCGTCTCCTCCGAAACGGCAGGCGAACATGATGCTTCCGACATCGACATACCGCATTCAATTCCGCAACGGCATGACATTCGACCGGGCCATCGAATGTGTGCCCTATTTCAAAGCCCTTGGCATCAGCCATCTTTACGCTTCGCCGATCTTTGCCGCGACGAGAGGTTCGACGCATGGCTATGACGTAACCGATGTCAATGAAATCGAGCCGGCAATCGGCGGACGCCAGGGCTGTTACCGCTTGAGCCGGGCTTTGAAAGACGCCGGGCTCGGCCTCATCCTCGACATTGTCCCGAACCATATGGCCGCCTCGACGGAGAATCCCTGGTGGCGAAGCGTGTTGAAGCTCGGCCGGGAAAGCCCTTATGCGCGCCATTTCGATATCGACTGGAGCGAACGGCTCACCTTGCCGATCCTCGGCAAGCCGTTCAAGGATGCACTGTCTGATGGCGAGTTGCGGCTTAAGCGCGATCCGGAAAGCGGCGAACTTGTGCTTGGCTACTGCGATACGCTTTTGCCCTTGAACCCCGACAGCACCAATCTTGTTCCAGCAAGCGCAGATGAGCCGGCGTTGGTCGACCTCGCAATAGACGAAGAGCTGATCGTCAACCTACACCAGGCCCAGCATTGGCGGCTGACATATTGGAAAGAGGCGGCCAGACATCTGAGCTACCGGCGGTTTTTCGAAGTAACGGGTCTGGTCGGCCTGCGCGTTGAGGACGAGCAGGTTTTCGAAGATAGCCATCGGCTCGTTCTCGAACTCGTTCGGTCCGGGCAGGTAGAGGGTTTGCGGCTCGACCATATCGATGGCTTGGCCGATCCGAAGCAATATCTGCAAAGGTTGCGCGCTGAGACAGGATCCAAGATCTATATAATCGTCGAGAAGATCCTCGGCCATGACGAGACACTGCCCGCAAGCTGGCCGATCGCCGGGACCACCGGCTACGAATTCATTTCGGCACTCGGCCATCTCTTCGTCGACGGCGGCGGCCTGCAACAGCTGGGTACCGCCTATGCGAATATTGCCCCGGATATGGCCGATTTTACTGCTGGTCTTCGCGCGGCCAAGCAATTGATGGTGGAGCGGTACTTCGAAGGCGAGACGACGCGGCTGGTGAAGATCGTCCATGGGCTTTATCCCGACCTTGACCGCGCCGCTATTGTGGCAGCTATCCACGAATCGCTGATCGCCTTTCCCGTCTATCGCATCTATGGCAGCAAGGGTCCGCTTGAAGCACGCGATGCGGACGTGCTCAGCAGGGTCATTTCCAGCGCCGCTGAAAAGCTTGCCGACCGGCGAGCGATCGACGTTGTGGCAAGGCTATTGAAAGGCGGGGTACGGGAGGCAGCGGCGAAGGAATTCCGCCGCCGATTCCAGCAGTTGAGCGGACCAGTCATGGCCAAGGCAATGGAGGACACGCACTTTTATCGCTACAACCGGTTGCTCGCGGTAAACGAAGTCGGCGGCGACCCGGATATCAAGCCGGGAGGCGTCGAGGCTTTCCATGCGCTGATGCTTAAACGCGCGAAGCTTAATCCACACGGGCTTTCGGCGACATCGACGCACGATACCAAGCGCGGGGAGGATGCGCGTGCAAGGCTTTATACCTTGAGCGAAGGAGCCGATGTCTGGGCGCAGGCGGTGGAGCGCTGGCGCGAGATGAACCGCGACCGTCTGATCGAACTGCCGGGCGGGTTGACGCCGGAACCGAATGTCGAATGGATGCTCTATCAGGCGCTTGCCGGGATATGGCCGGAGGATTTCTTGAACGGAGAGGCCGAAGCGCTGATCGGGCGCTTCACGGCCTATGCGGAAAAGGCGATACGTGAAGCAAAGCTCGGCACGAACTGGAATGAGCCGCATGCCGGATACGAGGCAGCGGTCAAAGCTTATGCAACGGCGTTGCTTTCATCGACCAATCTCGTCTTCCATGAGGATTTCGGAGCGGTCATGCGCCCCTTCATCGAGACCGGTTATCTAAACAGCCTTTCACAGACGCTGATTAAGCTGATGGCGCCCGGCATTCCAGACATTTATCAAGGGGCCGAGCTTTTGGATTTGAGCTTCGTCGATCCTGATAACCGCAGGCCTGTCGACATGACGGCGTCGTTTGCCAGCCTCTCGGAACGAACGCCAATTGCAAGTCTGACGGTGCCCGCGCTGAAACAGCGCATCGTCCAAACCGGTCTTCATCTTCGAAAGCGGCAGCCGGAGCTTTTTGCGAAAGGCAACTATGTCCCCCTTAAGGTGTCAGGCGCGCGCAAGGATCATGTTGTCGCCTTTGCGCGAGAGTTGAACGGAACCTATGTCATGACCGTCGTTCCACGATGGATGCTCGGCTGGCTCGATCCAGGCGTTTTGTTCGCCGGCCCTGAATTCTGGAACGATACGGTAATTCAGGTGCCGGCCTTCCTTGAAGGTCGCCGCTGCGATCTCCTGACCGGCCAAGCCCTTGATCCGCGAGTCGAGCTGCCACTTTCGACCCTCCTTGGCAGCCAGCCTGTGGCGCTCATCGAACCTGTCGGAACCACAGAGGACCATGAAATTATCGCTTGACCTTCCAGTTGCGGGAAGGTTCATAAGCCTATCCACTGCCTGTCCGGGCAAAGGAGAAGCCTATGAATACACAAGATCATCATCATCACGGGATTAGCAATTGCTCTTCTCACCAAAGCCTGGACAATCTCGGCAAGGCCGCTGTGGCACGCGATCCCGTCTGCGGCATGACCGTTGATCCGCACGCGGGCAAGCCGAGCCTCAATTACCAGGGCCACACTTATCATTTCTGCAGCGACGGTTGCCGGGAGAAATTCGAAGCCACTCCGAATGATTATCTGACGGCGAAGGATCCGGTTTGCGGCATGTCCGTCGAACGCACGACAGCGCAGCATTTCCTGAAGCACGACGGCGATAAATTCTACTTCTGCTCGGCAAGGTGCAAGGCAAAGTTCGAGGCCGATCCAGAAATCTATCGTCAGGAAAAACGGCAGGGGCCGAAGCCTATGCCCAAGGGCACGCAATATACCTGCCCGATGCATCCGGAAGTCGTCAGCGATCACCCTGGTGACTGCCCGAAATGCGGCATGGCGTTGGAACCGATGGGTATTCCGCCGGCAGAAGGGGGGCCGAACCCGGCGCTTGCCGATTTCACGCGGAGGCTCTGGATAAGCGCGGCATTGGCCATTCCGCTGCTCGTGCTCGGCATGGGTCCGATGATCGGACTGCCGTTGCGCGATGCGATCGGCGAACCGCTGGTGAGTTTCACCGAACTCTTGCTCGCAACCCCTGTCGTGCTCTGGGCGGCCCTGCCCTTCTTCCGCCGGGCCTGGAACTCACTCCTCAACCGCAGTCCGAACATGTGGACGCTGATCGGCCTCGGCGTCGGTACCGCCTATGTCTACAGCGTCGTCGCGACACTTGCGCCCGGCCTTTTTCCCATGAGTTTCAGGGGCCATGGCGAGACGGTGCCTGTCTATTTCGAGGCAGCTGCCGTCATCGTGGCGCTGGTCTTCGTCGGCCAGGTGCTGGAACTGAAGGCGCGCGAGCGGACGGGCTCGGCCATTAGGGCACTGCTCGACCTTGCGCCAAAGACGGCGCGCCGCCTTAGTGCCGACGGCAGCGAAACGGACATCGAAGTGGACGACATCGCAAGCGGCGACCGGCTTCGGGTGCGGCCAGGCGAGCGCGTGCCGGTCGACGGGTCGGTCAGCGAAGGACAATCAACTGTCGATGAATCGATGATCACCGGTGAGCCGCTCCCCGTTGAAAAGACAAAAGGCGATGCTGTCACCGGCGGCACCATCAACCGCCACGGCACTTTCGTGATGACGGCCGAGCGCGTGGGCGCGGAAACAATGTTATCGCGTATCGTCGATATGGTCGCCAAGGCACAGCGCTCGCGTGCGCCAATCCAGGGCGCAGTTGACCGGGTCTCGGCCATCTTCGTACCTGCCGTCGTTGTAACAGCGATTGTTGCCTTCCTCGTCTGGGCCATTTTCGGGCCGGAGCCGTCGATGGCGCATGGACTGCTTGCCGCGGTTGCCGTGCTCATCATCGCTTGCCCGTGCGCACTCGGCCTTGCCACGCCGATGTCGATCATGATTGCGACCGGCCGGGGCGCGCAGGAGGGCGTGCTGGTCAAGGATGCTGAAGCACTGGAGCGTTTTTCGAAGGTCGATACCTTGATCGTCGACAAGACGGGCACGTTGACCGAAGGCAAGCCGCGTCTTACCGACGTCGTACCGATGGACGCCATCAGCGAGGAACGGCTGCTGCTGCTGGCGGCGAGCCTGGAGCGCGGTTCCGAACATCCGCTGGCCGAAGCGATCATTGCCGGCGCACAAGAGCGGAACGTCAAACTGGTTGATGTCACCGGCTTCGAGGCTGTGACCGGCAAAGGCGTAAAAGGCCATGCCGACAAGACGGCCGTGGCGCTTGGCAACGCCGCGATGATGAGCGATCTCGGCATCGATCCCGGGCCACTTGCCGAAAAAACCCGCGCCTTGCGTGACGAAGGCAAGACCGTAATGTTCGTCACCATCGATGGCAGCCTTGCGGGTTTCGTTGCGGTTGCCGATCGCATCAAGGCGACAACGGCCGAGGCGATCGGCGCGTTGCACGAAAGCGGGCTGCGCATCATCATGGCAACCGGCGACAACGAGCGCACAGCAAGCGCCGTCGCAAAAAGCCTCGGGATCGATGAAGTGCGCGCCGACGTTTTGCCGGAAGGCAAGAAGGCGCTGATCGACGAACTCCATGCAAAGGGCGCGGTCGTTGCAATGGCCGGCGACGGCGTGAATGACGCTCCGGCGCTTGCCGCTGCAGATGTCGGTATCGCCATGGGAACGGGCGCAGATGTCGCGATGGAAAGCGCCGGCATTACCTTGGTCAAGGGTGACCTCAACGGAATCGTGCGTGCCCGGCGGCTGGCAGAGGCGACGATGCGCAACATCCGCCAGAATCTCGGCTTCGCCTTCGGCTATAATGCGCTTGGCGTGCCCGTCGCCGCGGGCTTGCTCTACCCGGTCTTTGGCCTACTGCTCTCGCCGATGATTGCCGCAGCGGCCATGAG
>NZ_JABEPH010000106.1:0-16323 GCF_013004495.1 Rhizobium sp. SEMIA 4085 | reverse complement strand
TCCCCACCCAACCCCAGACACTTGGCGGTGTTCAATTTCGGCGCCCCGACGCGGGGCAGCCCAATATGACCCACGCACGGGACCCCGACCCAAAAATTCCGCCCGCCCCCCCCCCCCCGCCGCAACAACTCGAAACAATCCTTGAAGGTCTGCCCGCCCTCGCGCGCATACTTCGTGTCAGGCGGCACACCAAGTGCTTGGCAAAAGTCTTCTTGGTGGATGCGGCGAACAACATCATTGGCGTCGCGATAGCGATCGTATCGCTCGACCAGGAGAAAGGGGCGCCCATTCGCTGACAGCGGTGCGACCGGTGCGACCTCGGGGCCGATCGCTGCAGCGAGTTTCATCACGAAAGCTTCGGTATCGGTCGTCCCTGGGAAGCGCGCGATTGGCGGTTTCAGAATATGCGTTGTTGCCTGGCCGGGAACTGGAAGCGCGAGCTGGCCGTCGATTAAAACAAGCGGCACCTTAGATTGCGCGCCGGCCAGCGATAGCCTCAAGCCTTCTTGGCCGGCCAATAGCGGCCGTGTCGGAAGTGCGTCGAGTATCCGAACGATTCCGGCCTCATCGAGGGGTGTAATCTGCTGGTCTGCGAGCGGCTCTGTCCTAACGGGTTCCTGGTCTTCCGGCAAAAGCTGGAGGGCGCCGGCGACGTCGCCCCCTAAGCGATCGAGAAGCGCAAAGTCGTTCGCAGGTGAAACGCCTAATGCCTGCGCGGCAACCAGGCGTTGGCTTTCCTCGGGCAGCAGGCCACCGAAAAACGGCCTACATTCTCGACGGGAGAAGCGCTCCAGTCGCTTCGGAAGAGAAGCCGAAAGCGGAAGAGCGGTTTCGTCGTCAAGCCAAGCCTGAGCATAGGCGAACCCTATGTCGCCGTGCCTGTCCTGCGTGAACTGTCCGACAATGCTACCGTCCCACCAGACGTTAAGAACCTTCGTCATCATCGCCTACCCTCGCCAGGGGCTAAAATAACAACAGAGCAACCGAGCGTTTGGAGAACCTGGAGCACTTTTCCAATCTGAGCCGTGGGCTTACCTGCTTCGAGATCGACAATGAACCGCAGGCCAACGCCAGCAACGCCGGCAAGCTCATCCTGCCGCAAGTTTTGCTCCTTGCGTGCACTCCGGACCAGGGCGCCGATGTCGGCTGGACTTCTGACTTGTTTTGCCATCTTCATATTCCCGCTCGGGAAAATAACAGCATATCGGCCGCGTTGTCGAGAAAAATTTCCCGATCGGGAAAATAGACAGCGCTAGATGATCCTTATTCAGAAAAATTTCCTGATCGGGAAATTCAGAGCTACCGGATAATCAGGCAGCTTGCCATTCCGCCCCTCCAGCCGATCAGCTACCCAAACCTTGATCAGCGCCTAACGCGTGATCCCAAGCGCTGCGCCTCGCGGTCCAGCTTTTCGACCACCCACGAGGGAAATCGACATTGACGCGATGGGGCGCCAGATTTGGGCGCTGCGCCTTCTCCCAATCCACCGCCTCGGCGAGGTCCTCGCCGGCATCAAAGCGCGGGTCAAATTCATGTGAAGCGAGCACGGAAACGAGCGACAGTATCCGTCGGTATAGGCCCGCAATATCCAAGATCAATATTCGGGACTTGGGTGGCTTGCTAAAGTTTCTGAACAGAAACCAACTCGAACATCACGACAATGCGACACGCCCCACCCACAAACACATCGGGACGGCAGCTTCGCTTAAATGAGTAGACCGCGGTTTCCAATACCCGTCGATGTCGAAACAATGACATCACACTCTGTTAGCGCTGAGCGGGGTAGTCTCTAGTCGGTGAGATGCTGAAGTCATTGGTGCGCAAAATCGCTTCGATCGTCGCCGATCTGGCTGGTACAGTTGCCGTCGTTATGGCAAAGTTCACGCTCCAGCCGATCATCATCGACCCCGTGTTTAGCGCGCAATCGCTTTCGGGACCGCTACAAGTCGGCGGCCCTCACTCCGCCAACGGCGGC
Organism: Rhizobium sp. SEMIA 4085; assembly: GCF_013004495.1. Lineage (NCBI taxonomy): Bacteria > Pseudomonadati > Pseudomonadota > Alphaproteobacteria > Hyphomicrobiales > Rhizobiaceae > Rhizobium > Rhizobium sp. SEMIA 4085. The sequence continues at coordinate 14,348 of NZ_JABEPH010000106.1, read as the reverse complement.
GCAGCACTCGCCGATCCGATCTGCAAAAGCGGCACCCTTGGTGCAAGGTCACGCGGCCTCTGCCACCGGCGCGGCGCCTGAAGTGTTCTGGCGGTGGCGGCGGGCGTTTCAACACCGCCCGCGAGCTTTGAGGGGTGATCGAACGTGCGGCGCCAGAGGCCGCGGATGGCGGCGAGCGGATGGGCGCGGGCGGGCATCGCCTGCGGCATCTCGCTGAACAGGCGCTGGATCATCTTCCGGCGGATGTCTTCGGCTGTCTGCCGGATTTCCCAGTCGTAGCGGCGGTCCCGGACGGCGACGATGGACACCGATAGGCCGAGGCGCGCTCTGCCCGTGCCAGTCACCCTGCCCGCAACGTCGAAGTCCGCAAAAGGAGAAAAGATCAGCATGTCGCCCGGGCGAACCTGCCCTGCCGCTCGGCCGTCATGCAGCGTGATCTCCGCCTTGCTGATTGAAATGGTGTCGACAGTGCAAGGAGTGAAATTGCCGTCGCGTGCAAGATTTGCCTGCCGTGCGAGCGGAAACTGGATCCTGTCCAGCGGCTCGCGCGGAAGTTCGATGCAGACGAGCAGGGAAACGAAGGCATAGACCATAACGACCATGCCCCAGGCGACGCTGAAGCCGTCGAGGTCGTTATAGGTGCCCATCAGCGGCCCGTTCAGCATGCCTATGAACGTCAGGATGATGACAAGGAGGAACGTGCCGGTGATGGGGTAAAGGATAGAGACACGCGCCCGGTCCTCGCCCTTAGCCGTAACCTTGAACGGCCGCCCGAACGGATGGATGAGGGCGTGAATCAGCGCGATGGTGATGGGGATCGCCGACACCATTTGCGACACTTCCGTAAAGAGCGGCATGCTGCGCCGGTCGGAGACCCAGGAATGAAATGCCCACATGCCTGCGACCATCGGAAGCGCGTAAAGAAAGAAGGCTTCCGGTTCCATCTGGATCGCCGGCAGGCCGAGGAAATAATAGAGGATTGGCGCCGCCATCAAGAGCAGGATGAACGGGCGGCAGAACCAGAACAGCAGCCCGTGGAAATAATGCAGCCGTTGCAGGAAGGTGTATCCGCGGCCGAAGAACGGGCCATCCCGTAGCAGCGCGACCTGAATGGTTCCGAGGCACCAGCGGCAGCGCTGGGTAATATAGCCTGAGAGGCTCTCGGCCGAGAGCCCGACGCTCAGGCGCTCGTTCAGCCAGCGGGTCTTCAAGCCCTTCTGCAGCAGCCGGTAGGTCAGGTGAATATCTTCCGTGACCGTTTCCTGCGGCATGCCGCCGATCATGCCGAGCGCATCGCGCCGGACTATGCAGGACGTGCCGACGCAGAAGGCAGCTCCCCATCCGTCCTTCGAGGGCTGCATGACGTCGAAGAAGATGCGCTGATCATCGACCCACGCCTTCGACGCCAGAAGGTTATGCTGAACGGGATCGGCGTTGTAGTAGAACTGCGGCGTCTGGATAAGCCCGATCTCCGGATCGGCGAACTGGCCGACGGTTCGCTTCAGGATCGCGCGCTGCGGCGCAAAATCGGCGTCGAGAATGAGGATGAAGGGCGCGTTGGTCTCCTTCGCCGACTGCCGGATGGCATTGTTGAGATTGCCGCCCTTGGCGCCAACATTGTCGCCGCGCCGCAGATATCGCACGCTAACCTCGGCGCAATAGTCCTCCAGCCAGTCGCGGCGTCCGTCATCGAGCACCCAGACAGTGAAATTCTGATAGTCGATCGCCTTCGCGGCAAGGATCGTGCGCTCCAGAATGGACAGCTCTTCATTATAGGTACAGATGAAGACATCGACGGCCGGCGGCGATGCCGCGCCGGCGATGGTGAGTTCGCTCGCATCCGCAGCCGCACTGTGGTCCGTCCGCCGGAAGAAAAAGACGATCGAAAGCACGGTATAGAAGATGACGACGATTTCGAAAGAGAGATAGGCGCGCGGCCACAGCGCATAGGCGCTCCATTCGAAGTCCGGCAGCGTCTTGGTGATGCGGAAATAGAGATAATTCAATAACATGACGATGAGGATCATGCCGAACATGACGCGATCCTTGCCCCGGCGGCTGTCGAGCAGCAAGGCGCAGCCCATGATGAGCGCAAGCGAAAGCAGCGAGAAGAGAATGGCGTCCGAGAGAGTGACTACTTCGGGGGACATGGGCTATCCTTGCTGATCAGCGCCTGGCCCGCGCGGCCGAGGAAAGGGTTGAGGTCAAGCGCGGCAAGCACGGCCCAGCCGGTCGCCCCGATATGCGGAAGACGGTAATACTTGAAATCGCCGGGCGAGGAGTTGGGACCGACCTGAAGGCCTGTCGAAAGCTGCTCGTTGACCGTCGCATAGATGAGCCCGCCGGGCGTGACCTGGGCAGCGATGGTCTTGAACAAGGGTTCGGCCTTTTCGGACCGTCCGGCAAGCCGCAGGACGAGTGCTGCCTGCGCCGTGCCCTCGAGCCAGATGCCGTCCCGGTCGCTGTTGAAGTCGAAGCCGCCGTCGACGCCATGGTTAAGCTCGGTCCATTCCATGACCCGCTCGACCTTGCTCTTGAAGTCCGGCACGGCGATCAACGGCCACAATTCAGCGTCGAGTCCCGACATCGCGATATTCGGAGCGTTGCTGTCGGGGACGCTGCCGATGTAGAAGCGCTCCTCGCCGTCGTCCCACATGGCGCGAAGGAACTTCAGCGCGCTGTCGCCGCGGTAGGTCCAGTCGCCGCCGGCGTCCAGGCGCGCAAGCCAGCTATCCGCGGCGTAGATATCCAGATTGTGTTCCGTCGATTTCCAGGTCATGCGCTCAGGCGCCGGCTCATGGCCGAAAAAGCCGCCGAAATAGCCCGGGTTTTGCGGATCTGCCGTGCTGCGGTGGATCCAGTCCATGATCTTGCGTGCGGTGTCGAGATAGGCCGGCTGTTCCGTCTCCTCGTAGGCCATGAGCAGCGCCAGCGCGCCCCATGCGGTGCTGCCCGTCGCACTGCCGACTTGGTAACCGTCCTCGATCCAGGAATTGCTGGCCGCACTCCAGTAACCGGGCAACAGCATTCCCTCTTTGCCCGGAACGACCGGGCCGGACCGGTAGGCATTCCTCAACCGTCCGTCATGATAGTGACGGTCCGTCTCCACGGCGCGCACGAGAGCATCGGCGATGCGGCGCGCTTCGGCCTTACGCTTGCAACCGTAAAACGCCATTAGGGCAAGCGCATTGTCATAGGTAAAGCCGGTGTTTTCCAGAGCCGGATGGAGCGCCGACCCGCCGTTTGGCGGTTCGAAACTGCGCAGGACGAAGGGCTGCGCCGGATCGCCGCCCATCTGGGCAGCCAGCCCGTCGCAAAGCGTGCAGGCAAGCTTCTTATGTTCGCTACCGGCGAGCGCCGGGAATGTCTGCAGGACAGTCACCGCCGCGGCGAGCAGCAGCAAGCGTCCTATCTCGATCGTCGATCTCAGATGCTTCATTGTTGAGCCTCATCAATGCAGCGGCGCCGGCGTTACGGATTGGCGGGTTCGGCAGCGGCGGAGCGCGGCGCCGTCGCCTTGTCAAAAAGCGCGGACGCCGAATCCATCGTCCCGGGCGACGCCAGCCTGTCCATCGCCAGCTTCGAATAGCGGGCGATCCGGGAGACGACCGTCTCGCCCAATGAGACGATCACATCCTCGCCGACATGACATCCAAAGAATTTGTCGTTGTTCTGATGCGCCGGAGCGCCGCCCTCGCCGGCCGGCTCGTCCATCCTGACGAGCACATAGACCTCGTGGCCTTCGGCTTCCGGAAACTTCGCGTAATAGCGATTTTCCGGGCCGGAGTTGAAGTAGCGCACGATCTTGTAGATCTGGGCGTCGCGCTTGACGCCGAGGCTGCGGAAATTGACTATCGCCGGCATGCCGATCTCCAGCGACGTCACATCGCGGCTCCGATAGACGGCGGCAGCAAAGGCCTCGTTGCAGTCCAGCGATTTTGCCACCGGCTGGCCCTGCATCACGAAGTCGCCGAAGGATGCGTCGACACTGACGATCTGGCCATGGCGCTCGGCGACGACCTCGGCGGCCCCGGCCTTGCCAAGCCGCCCCTCCTCCCGCGCAATCAGGTTTTCGACCTGCTGCTTGCGCTCCGTCATCTGATTGATCTCAATGTTGTCTTCGGCGATCTCGCCGGCAAGCTTGGTGCGCTGCATTTCAAGCGTCAGCAGATTGGCGGCGACGGTACCGCCGGTGTAGATGTCGCGTTCGACGAGCGACAGGACAATCTCGTTGCGGCGCAGTTCGCCGCGCGCAGAGTCGAGTTCGTACTGCGCGGCGTTACGCTTCTGGCGCTGCGGTTCGATGCTGGCCTCGGAGATCAGCTTCTTCTTCAGAAGCACGAGCTGCCTCTGCAGCAGGGCGTTTTGTTCATTGAGCCGCGCCTCGTAGGTCTGCACGTTGTAACGGGCATTCTCGATGACCGCCGAAAGCTCGCTGATCGCGCCGTCCTTGACGTCCGCGATCTGGCTGTTGACCTTCTGGAGCTGGTCGGTGCGTTCCTGAACGACGCTTCTCGTATTGTTCAGCTTTTCGGTGAGATCGAGCTTCTCGAGCCGCAAGCCGGTCAGCGACGTCTGGTCCTGGTTGGGATTGGAGACCGTCGCCATGACATCGCCGAGCTTGACCACCTGTCCGACCTGCAGCGAAATCCTATCCACTCTGCCGTAAATCGGCGAGGCGATCATTTGGACCGGCGCATTGATGACTGCGCGCGTGGAGACAATGAAAAACTGATTGGGGATCATCGCCATGGCGATCGTGAAAATCAGCATAAAGGCGAACACGTAACCAAACGCCCTTGATACTGAAAGTATCTTATGATCACGCGGATCAAGTAATAGAGTTTCGTCCTTCATTTTCGCCAATCCTGACTCTTTACACTGCAGGCCGAATAGAAGGGCGTTTCCATGTATATTTTTTGTTATTTATATTTTATATCGATGAAATTTCAGTATGCAAACGAAATTTTTCTATGGTCTCTATGTTTAGATTCGATATCGGCTTCGAGAAGCATCACCGTTAATGCAATCAAACCATTTTGTTTAAGTAATTCAGGCAATTAATACGCGCAGAACTGGATGCAAATCGAGTTTCATCCATCCAGAAGCTACTTCAAGAGCTTATCTTTGATTTTGCGGTGATTTTTGTGACGCCCTCAGAGGGACGAACCAGATACGGCGTCCATCCTCCCTTTGCGGAGCGGGCTGCTCACAAAGCCTTGGCGCGAGCTCCCGAACAGACGGCTCTCGAGATGGTGACGCTCGATAACCTAGTGCCGAAGGACCATTTGCTTCGCAAGATCGACGCGGTGATCAGAAGCTTAACAGCCAGGCTGTGTTTGGACATGCAAAACCCCCGAAAGTTAATGTCCAACTTTCGGGGGTCATGGTTGGCGGGCTTTTTACCTTACTGCTGCGCCGGAGGCGTTGCAGGCGGCGTTGCCGGCGGTGTTGCTGGTGCCGGTTCCGCAGCCGGCGGCGTTGCGGGTGCCGGAGTTGCCGGGGCCGGCTCGGTTGCCGGTGGCGTTGCCGGTGCGGTCGACGTTGCCGGTGGCGTTGTAGCTGGCGGCTGGGTCGTTGTTGTCTCGCCGGCGGGCGGTGTGGCTGGCGGTGCACTCGTGCGCGGCCAGTAAATCGCTGCAAGGGCTATGATTACAACAACAGCCGCGATACCGATCCACATGGCCCATGGTGACCGGCGGTCGCTTCCCGGTGTCGTACGAACATCCGGTCCAGGTCTATTAAAATCATTGGTCATAGTAGTCCTCCTGTACACTCTAAAACTACTAAGTGCATAAAAGGTTCCATGCTGAGTTATGATGCGATGTTCGAATATTGCTAAACCGCCAAAGTTTCGAATGCTATTCCTCTTCAGGCATTCGCAAAGCGGTGTCTGCCGCACATCGCATCGAAAGCGATTATACCATCTTTTGCTCTTCCCATCGCAAAAAAGAGGAATTCGATATTCGAAAGGTGATTTGCGCTCGTCATGATGCCGTGGCAGCATTCGCCTCCAGCATTACGGCTTTGGCCGGCAGCATGACTGTCACCGAACAAGCATGAAAAGCGTGCCCATGGGAGGGAAACATGTCCGATCAACTGCCGATGTTCATCCTGCAATCGATCGTTATCTTCGGCCTCGTCGGCGCGCTCTTCATTCGCGCCTGATCTGCCTAGCGAACGTCTGACCTTGCTCTCGGCCGCATGTCGTTGCGTTCCCACGAGAAGATGGCGCGTTGCAAGGGTTCGCGCCCGCGGATGATGTCGGCTCCCTTCTCGCCGACCATGATCGTCGGAGCGTTGGTATTGCACGAGGGGACACGCGGCATGACTGAGCTGTCGCACACGCGCAGTCCCTCCAGCCCCCTCACCTTCAGATCGAGACCCACAACGGCCATGGCATCCGCGCCCATCTTGCAGGTGCCGACGGGATGGTGATCCGTCTTGGCATTGGCGCAGCCGTAGTCGAAAAGCTGCTCGTCGGTGACGACGCTGCTTCCCGGCAGCTTCTCCTCCAGCACAAAAGGCTTCAACGCCGCCTGCTGCATGATCTCGCGGGCGATCTTCAAGCCCTCGATCGACATCTTCCGGTCATGCGGATGGCTCCAGTAATTCGGGTCGATCAGCGGCGCGTCCGCCGGATCGGCAGATGCGAGACGCACGGTACCGCGCGAGCGCGGATGCAGATAGGCGGAATTCAACGTCACCCCGGCGTTCTTCAGCCGGGCGACGCCCGCCTCGATACCGGAGCCGAGGCCGAGATGGAACTGGATATCGGGGGAGCGCGCGTTTGGATCCGCATACCAAAAGCCGCCGGTCTCGAAGAGCGAGGAGGCAACGGGGCCTGAGCGGAAGAGCACGTATTGCAAGCCCGCCCAAAGCGTGCGGTGCAGCTTGGCGACGCCGTCATAAGTGTGGTCGCCGGTGCATTCGGAAATGACGAAGAGGTCGAGATGATCCTGCAGATTGCCGCCGACGCCGGGTAGATCATGCTTCACATCCACGCCAACAGCTTTCAAATGGTCCGCAGGCCCGATTCCGGATTGCAGCAGCAGTTTCGGCGACCCGATAGCACCGGAAGAAACGACGACCTCCCGCTCGGCGCGGATGAGCTCGACGCCGTTGCGTCCGCCAACCTCGACGCCGATCGCTTTTCTACCCTCAATCACGATCCTCACAACGCGGGCATTCATCCGGATGGTCAGGTTGTCCCTGTCTCCGATCGGCGACAAATAGCCGAGCGAGGCCGAGGAGCGCCGACGATTACGCTGCGTGAGCTGATAGAAGCCGACGCCCGCCTGCTGCCGGCCGTTGAAATCGTGGTTATAGGGAATGCCGAGCTCTTGCCCCGCCCGGATATAGGCGGCGCAAATCGGCAACGCGGAAACCGGCATCGAAACGCCGAGCGGTCCGCCATAGGAATGGTAGTCGTCGGCAAAGCGCTGGTTGTCTTCGGCGCGTTTGAAGTAGGGCAGAACGGAGCGATAATCCCAGCCATCGCAGCCCTCCTCGCTGGCCCAGAGATCGTAGTCGGCGGCATTGCCCCGCGTATAGAGCTGCGCATTGATCGACGAGCCGCCGCCGATGACCTTGGCCTGCGTATAGCGCAGCACCCTGCCCTTCATGTGCCTCTGCGGCACCGTCTCCCAGCCCCAGCTCGCGACGCCCTTCGTCATCTTGGCAAAGCCTGCCGGCATGTGGAACAGCGGGCTCCAGTCGCTGCCGCCTGCTTCCAAAAGCAGCACTTGGACGTTTGGATCCTCGCTCAGCCGGTTGGCGAGAACGCAGCCCGCGGGGCCACCGCCGGTGATGATGTAGTCGTATGCCATCCCAAATCCCCCGCTCAAAGGCGGCCGATCGAAAGCCCGCCACCAGCATCGATCACCGAGCCCGTGGCAAAGCCGAAGCTCCCCGACGCAAGCGCTGCGACGATCGCGCCGATGTCCTCAGCCTCCCCCCAGCGTTTCATCGGCACGAGCCCGCCTGAAATCAACGCATCATATTTTTCGGATACCGTCGCCGTCATCGCCGTGCGGATGATGCCTGGCCGCAGTTCGAAGACGCCAATGCCGCTCTCGGCAAGCCGCACCGCCAGTCCCTTGGTGAAGGCTGAAAGGCCGGCTTTGCTGATGCAGTAGTCGAGCCGCTCCGGCGACGTCAGCTCAGAGGAAACCGAGGTGATGTTGACGATCGAACGAGTTGCCTGCCCGGCGCCGCTTGCCAGCATCGCCTTGACGACCGCCTGCGTGAAGAACACCGTTCCCCGCAGATTGGTATCGAGCACCGCGTCGAAATTCTCCGGCTTCAGCTCGATGAAGTCGCCGCGGACAATCGAACCGATGCCGGCATTGTTCACCAGGCAGTCGATTGCCCCGAATGTCTGCAGGACGTCCTCGATGGTTGCGGAATGCCCGTCAACGTCCGCAAGGTCAGCCTTCAGGTAAAAGGCGTCGACCCCGAGCAAACGCAGTGTCTCGACCACCGGATCCTTCGGCCCGACATCCTCTATTCCGGTGATCGCGACGTCATGCCCCGCCCTCGCCAGCGCCTCGGCAATAGCCAGTCCGATACCTTGTCTTCCTCCGGTGACAAGCGCGACCGGCCGCCTTCCCTGTGCCATCATGCGAGTTCCTTCTGCAGGATATGATCCCCCACGCGCAGCGCCTGCGCTGCCACCGTCAGCGCCGGATTGACCGCGGCGGACGTCGGTAGATAGCTCGCATCGACGACGAAGAGGTTCGTATGGTCGTAGGCGCGGCACCAGATGTCGAGCGGCGCCTGCGCCGGATCGTTGCCGATTCTGACCGTGCCGCACTGATGCGACGGCGTGCGCTTGTCGAATGGCCGCGAGAGCACCAGAGGAAAGCCTGCCGCCCTCAGCGCCTGCTTCAGCTTCTTCACCAGCATCAGATGCGCCGGCCCGTTCGTCCGCACCCACTGCAACAGGATACGCTCGCCATCGACCATGATGCGGCTTTCGGGATGCGGAATGTCCTCGCTCATCGCATAGAAATCGATCGCATGCGCCGAGAGTTTGTTCAGCATCCATTCCGGCACCGACGGCATATTGGCCTTGAGGATGGCGCCGGAAACGCGGCCGAGCAGCTGGACATTGCCGAGCGGCGGCCCGCTCTCGCCGTCCGTAAGGTAATAGTCGTTGAAACCGAAGGTCTTCTGATAGATCGCGTCGTTTCGATAGGTCGGCGAGACCGCGATCACGGCGCTCGAATTGTGGTTCATGAAATTGCGGCCGACCTGGTCCGAGCTGTTGGCGAGCCCTTTTGGATTCTTCTCGTTCGCCGAACGCAGCAGCAAGACGGCAGATTGCACCGCGCCTGCCGCAAGGATCACGAGCTTCGCAGAGACCGCCTCGTCGGCGCCATCTTTCCGGTAGTGAACCGTCTCGATGCGCTTGCCGTCAGCCGCCGTTTGAAGCCGTGTCACCCGCGATCCGGTCTGCAGCCGGACGTTCGGATGCTGCAGTGCCAGCGCAAGGCCGATCGTCTCGGCATCCATCTTGCCGTCGAAACTGTTCGGATGCGCGTCCCAGGGCGTCTTCGCCCTGGCAAGCCAGCGCTCGATATCGATGCCGAGCGGCAGCGAATACGGATGCAGGCCGTTTCGCTTCATCCGCTCGCGCACAAGCGCGATCGACGGCTCGTCGGGCACTGGCGGAAAGGCGTAATTGTGCGAATGCACAGGCTCGGTGGGGTCTTCGCCGATCTGCCCGCGCACCTGATAAAGCTGCTCCGCCCGGCTATACCATGGCTCCAGTTCTTCGTAGGCAAACGGCCATGCGGGCGAGATGCCTTCCAGATGCTGCATCTCATGAAAATCCTCCCGCCGGTAGCGCACCATGACCGCTCCGAAGAACTTCGAATTGCCGCCGACATTGTAGTAGTTGCCGGGATTGAACGGCTTGCCGTCGCTCTCGTACCAGAATTCCTTTGGCCGGAAGTGGCCGCGCTGGAAGATCGCGCGCTGGTCGCGGTTTTCCGGCCGGTCCTCGATATGCCCGCCCGCCTCAAGGACGAGGATATCGGCGCCAGAAGGAGCAAGCGCGGCAGCGATGGTCGCCCCGCCGATCCCCGAGCCGATGATGACGATGTCCTGCTGCTTCACCAAGCGATCGATCCTCCCAGAACACAAGCCCTTGGCTCAGCGCGGCATCCACCAGCCCGTGCGGGCGCCGATATGCATGTTGAGCGTCTTGGTCTCGGTATAGTCCTCCACCGCATGCCGCCCGAGTTCGCGACCGAGGCCCGATTGGCGATAGCCGCCGAAGGGCAGTTCCGCCGCACCATCCATGAAGGTGTTCATCCAGATCGTACCGGCCCTTACCTTTCGTCCGATCGTCAGGCAGGTGTCGAAGTCACGGCTCCAGACGCTGGCCGAAAGGCCGTAATCGACGGAGTTCGCGATGCGGACGGCATCCTCCGCAGTCTCGAAGGTCAGCACCGAAAGCACCGGTCCGAACACCTCCTCGCGCGCCACCGCCATCTCCGGCTTGACGCCGGAAAGGATCGTCGGTGCCATGTATTGGCCAAAACCGAAGTCGATATGGCTGCCGCCAAGCGCGACATTCGCACCGCTGCCCGCGGCGGCGGAAACATAGCCCTGAACCTTCTCCAGATGCTGCGGCGTGATGATCGCACCCACCTGCGTCGATGGATCCAGTGGATCGCCGACCTTCACCTTTTGCGACAGCGCCGCCACCCGCGTCGTCACGTCGTCGGCGATGTCGCGATGCAGGATCAGTCGCGATCCGGCATTGCAGCATTCGCCTGCATTGAAATAGGCGCCGAAGACGGCTGCATCGACGAAGGCGTCGAGATCGGCGTCAGGAAACACGATCTGTGGATTCTTGCCGCCAAGCTCCAGCGACACTTTTTTGAGCGTCTTCGAGGCGTTTTCCATCGTCAGCCGGCCGATGCCGGTCGAGCCGGTGAAGGAGACCATGTCGACATCCGGATGCCCGGTCATCGTCGCGCCGACGGCTGCACCCGTGCCGGCGAGGATGTTGACGACGCCCGCCGGAACGCCGGCCTCCATCAGGATTTCGCCGAGCACGAGGGTCGAGCCGGAGGTGAGTTCAGATGGCTTGACGACCGCCGTGCAGCCCGCTGCAAGCGCGAAAGGCAGCTTCTGGCTGACGATCAGGAACGGGAAATTCCAAGGCGTGATGATCGAGACGACGCCGACGGCCTCCCGCAGCACGACGCCGAGCGTTCCTTCGCTCAGTGTATTGTAGCTTTCGCCATGCAGATCGCGGGCAAGCGCTGCCGCATAACGCCAGATGTCGGCAGCACCGGCGATCTCGCCCTGGACCTGCGTGATCGGCTTGCCGGCCTCGATCGCATCGAGATAGGCAAGTTCATCGGCACGCGCGGCGATCATGTCCGCGGCCTTAAGCAGAATGTTGGAGCGCTCGGAGGCTGTCATGCGCGGCCACAGACCATGGTCGAATGCCTTGCGGGCCGCAGCAATCGCCTTGACAGCATCATCCTTCGTCGCTGCCTTGTAGCGGCTGACGGTAACGCCATGACCCGGGGCCACGCGCTCTATCGTGCCTGCCTCGATGCCCTCCACCCATTTGCCGTCGATCAGCATGCTGAACTCGCGCACCTTCGCATCCACGAGCTTTTGCGGCTTCAGCAGCACCGTCATCACCATTCTCCCTTGAATTGAGCCGGACGCTTTTCGGCAAATGCCGAAACGCCCTCTTTGAGGTCGCCGGTCTTGGCGGCCAGGATGGATCCCAGCGCCTCGACCGCCGCGCCATTGTCCTCGCCATTGGCCGATGCGATCAGAAGCTTCGAAATCTCCAGCGCCGCCGGGCCGCGAAGTGCAATGCGCGAGGCATAGTCCCTGGCCGCGGCAAGCGATGTGCCGGTACCGACGACGGCGTCGACGATACCGTTCGCCTTTGCCTCGTCGGCCGAAAACATCTCGCCGCCGAGCACCATCCGCCGGACGATCTGCGCGCCGAAGCGCTTGACCAGCCGCTGCGTGCCCGACCACCCCGGGATCATACCGAGGCCTGTCTCAGGTAGGCCAATCTTGATCTGGCGCTCGGCAATGCGGATATCGGCAGCGCCCGCCAGCTCCAGACCGCCGCCGAGCGCATGGCCGTTCAGCGCTGCGATCAGCGGCATGCGCAGCGTCGCAAGTCGCTCGAAAATGCGGTGGCCGAAGCGCACCCAGGCATGGCCGAACTCATTAGCCTGCATGTCGCCCCAGGCCTTGATGTCACCGCCCGCAGAAAAGGCCTTGCCCTCGCCTGTCAGAATGGCGACGCGGACAGAGGCATTCGCCTCCACCTCGTCGCAGGCCGCGGCCAGCGCCTTCAGCATGTCGATATCGAAGGCATTGAGCTTTTCCGGGCGCGAGACGGTCATGACCGCGATGTGACCTTCAATTGAGACTTTCACCTCACCCATGGGATGCTCCTTCCAGAACCCGCTTTGGCTTTTCTGGCAGCTGGAGGCCGATCGGCGCTTCGCCGAAGAGAGCGTTGTCCATGACCTTCAAATTGTCCGAAACGATCAATGGAAATTCCGATTGGTCGAGAATATGGACCCGCAGATCGGCGCCCGGTGCGATCTCGGTCAGTACGATGCCGTCCGGGGTCAGTTTCATCACGCACCGCTCGGTGACATAGGTGACATCCTGCCCCTGGGCCACGCCGCGCGGACCCGAGAAGGTCACATGCTCGACGGCGTTGACCAGTTTCTTGAGTTTGCCTTCCTTCTCGATCACCAGCCTGCCGTGCTCGACGCTGAGCTTTGCGCCGGCATTGAACATGCCGGAGAAGACGATTTTCTTCGCCCGCGCCGTGATATCGACGAAGCCGCCGGCGCCTGCCGTTACGTGTGGCCGGATGGAGAGCTTCGAGACGTTGACCGAGCCGTCGCGGCCGATCTCCAGGAACGAGAGCAGCGAGGCATCGAAGCCCCCACCCTGGAAATAGGTGAATTGATAGGGCGACGGCATGAAGGCATCGGCATTCGCGGCACAGCCGAACGCGAAGTCGAGAAGCGGAACGCCGCCGACGGCACCCTGCTCGATCACCCATGTCACCGCCCCGTGAAGTCCCTCTTCCAGCAGGATGCGCGGCACATTGGCCGAAATCCCGAAACCGAGATTGACGGCGCTCCCACCCTGCAGTTCCTGCGCCACCCGGCGCGCAATCGCCTTCTGGATATTGAATTCCGATAGGCGGAATGTGTCGAGCGGCCGGAAGATTTCGCCGGAGATTGCCGGATCGTAGAGCGTTTGCGTCGTCTGCTTCTGGTCGGGATCGACCACGACATAGTCGACGAGCACGCCCGGAACGCGGACGTCGTGGGGCTTCAATGAGCCTTCCTTGGTGATGCGCTTCACCTGCGCAATGACGATGCCGCCATTGTTGCTGGCGGCGAGCGCCTGGTCGAGGCCGCCGAGATAGGCGCCTTCATGTTCATATGTCAGGTTGCCGCGCTCGTCCGCCGTCGTCGCCCGGATGATCGCCACCTGCGGTGCGATTGCCTTGAAGAACAGCCAGTCCTCGCCTTCGAAGCTGATTTTCTTGACGACCGGTTCGGCAGCCGCCTTGGCATTCATGGCGCAGCCTTCGCGCGCCGGATCGACGAAGGTTTCGAGCCCCACCTTGGTCATCACCCCCGGCCGCTTGGCGGCCGCCTCACGGTGCATGTCGAAGAGGATGCCCGACGGTACGTTATAGGCGGCGATCTCGTCGTTGCCGATCATCTGCCAGATCAATGGCGGCTCGGCGCCCGACGGGCCTGAGGGATAGGAGCCGCCGATGATCTTCTTCAGCAGGCCTTTCCTCGCGATGTAGTCCACGCCTTTGATACCGCTCATGTCGCCCGCCGCAATCGGGTGCAGCGTCGTCAGGTCGCGTGGATGGCCGGTCGCTTCGAAACGCTCGCCGATCGCCTTCAGCATCAAATCGGGGCAGCCGAGGCCGCTGGACGACGAGACCGAGACGATCGCACCGTCGGGGATCAGGGCTGCAGCATCGGCGGGTGTGACGTGCTTGTCCCTGTCCGAGCCCCCGCTCGATCTTTACCCCCCTGCCGGTCCCTTCCGGTTCGCCGCCGGCCAGGCCGGGCGCAAGTGACCAGACGCCCTCTTCCCCCGCTGCCGCCCGCCTGCCCTTTTACCCCCCCCCCTCCCCGCCGGCGCGCTCGGGGACACAACGCCGCCAGTTGGCGCCCCCCCCCGCCGATACAATGAAGTCGCGGTGCTATTTTGTGATGTCGTTGGCTTCACAGCCTATTGCGACGAGAATCCGCCAGAGAAAGTGGTGGAGGATCTCCAGGCGCTGATCGGCGAATATGAACGAA
>NZ_JABEPH010000105.1:0-16340 GCF_013004495.1 Rhizobium sp. SEMIA 4085 | reverse complement strand
ACGGTCTCGGTCATGGCGGGGCCAACGCGATGGGAGCTGATGGGGAGAAGGGCGCCTGGAGGATGGTGAGCGAACCAGGTCAGATTCCGTCGATGGCAACCGGCGCACCTTATAGGGACGAGGATCAGGCCGGAATGGCCGCCTCCGTCGAGGCCAAATTTGCCGCCAAGCCCGGCGTGAGTGATGCCTGGTCGGTGAGGAACCCTGACGGCCCAGCCCATTTCGACGAATTCATGGAATGGCTCTCGGAAGAACGGATCGCTGGTCGGTATCCACGATGATGCGGGTCGCCTACCGGCAGAAACCGGCTAGACCGTAGGCAGCTCGCTCCGAAACAAGCCTGCTGGCGACTGTTGGTTTACGCCGAATTTCTGGCGCCATCGGTTGCAACAAGGACAGCTTCCCGCAGCGCCCTGGCATTTTGATGGACTGCCTCTTCGGTTAAACTCGGATCGACGAGGAGAGCCAGGCTCGTTTCGCCGAGTTTTTGCGCGACAGGCAATCTTCGCGCCGGTTGCGCCAGGTTAGCGAATGCCTTTTCGAGGTAGATCTCTGAGCAGCTTCCGGCAAAGCAGGAAACGCCTGCGGTATTCAGCTTCACCAGAATCTCGTCACGATCATGGCCCATCTTCAGTCGATCCGGACGAACAAACGTATAAAAGCGGTAATATGCATGGCGAATGCCCTCACGCGGCACGGGTGTTCGAAGAGCGTCGAGGTCGGCAGTCGCTGCGATAAGAATCTGCGCGTTTCTTTCTCTTGCCGCTTGCCACTCCTTTAGCCGGGCGAGTTGGCAGAGGCCAAGCACCGCCTGATACGACATCATCCGCAAGTTGGTGCCAACGGACTCGTGAAGCCATCGAAAACCGCTTCGAACCGACTTTTGCTGAACGGCGTCATATGACTTGCCGTGATCCCTTCTGCTCCATGCCTTCTTCCAAAGTGCTGTATCGTTCATCGCAATGAGGCCGCCTTCGCCGCCGGTGGTGATGATCTTATCCTGGCAGAACGAAAAGGCCGCAATATCGCCGAACGACCCGACCGGCTTCCCGTCAATGTCGGCGCCATGCGCTTGGGCGCAATCTTCAATGACCCACAAACCTCTCTCGTGGGCAAAAGCCATGATCTCAGCCATGTCGCATGGCCATCCTGCAAGGTGGACGGCGATGATGCCTTTGGTCCTTGACGAAACTTTCTCTGCTATCGCGGCTGTCGTGATATTCTGGCTATCCTGATCGATATCTGCAAAGACCGGCACCCCCCCGCAAAAGGGTACGCAAGCAGCAGATGCGACGAAACTGCGTGGCGTCACGATTACTTCGTCCCCAGCGCGCAAGCCGAGCGCGAACAGTGCGAGTTCGAGAGCAGCGGTTCCATTTGTGACGGCGATGGCGTGTTCAACCCCGAGCAAGGCGGTGTACGCTTCTTCGAATTGCGCCACATAGGGACCTGTCCAGGCATTGACCCGACCGCTCCGAAGCATGGAAGCGACCGCTTCGATCTGCTCTTCATCAAAAACGGGCCACTGCGCCATTTCGCCCTCCGTCTTAGACGCGATATCCGCTTCCCGAAACTGGTTCCTGCATCACAGTACCTGACGAACCATCACGAAGGCTTCCGCTGCTCGACTGAAGACGGTTGCGCCGCGCAACGTCGCCAGCGCCCTCAAGGTTTCGATAGAGCGTTCATGTGGGGTTGGCCGGAGCTGCGATTGAAAAGCCGACATCGCTTCCAATTTGGTTTCGAGATGCTCCTCGATATCGATGAAGACGTGTGGAATGAAACTGGGCGTCACATAGGCCGCGTTCCAATTCGTCTCCGAGAGCGTCTCATATGCCAGAATCAATCTCGGATATTGTTCCTGATGAGGTCTTGCCGCCACGAGCGCAGACGTGAAGACGATCTGATGGTCGACATGCATGTCTCCGACGAAAGGGAGGAGAAGCGTTTGCGGGGAATATGCCGAAACGATTTCGAACAGCGAGCGGTTCAAATCGGAGACGGCCGTCTCGGCCAGGCCGGCTGCGGGGAAACCCATCCAATCGGTTCTGCCGACACCAAGGATCGCGTGCGCCCGGCGCGCCTCTTCCCTCACGCGAGAGACGGCCTCGGATGCGTAATGCGGAGGCTTGCCCTCGGTTACGATGACGATCCGAACTTCGGCTCCCTCCGAAGCGAGCCGCGCAATTGTACCACCTGCCCCGAGAACCTCGTCGTCCGCATGGGGGGCGATGACAAGCGTCCTGCCGAAGACGTCGCTCAACATGCGTACGCCGCCTATTTCCATCGGTTTTCGATCCCGCGTTCATATAGGGAGGTGGCGTTGATGCTCGGGTCCACGTTCGCTCCTCGGATTGTTACATGCCCGCGATCGAGACGGCGACGACATCCCCCGGAAGCAACTCCGTGAATGGCGCACCATCGATCACGGTATTGACCCCGCTCTTGGGGCGGCGAACCTCGTAAGTGAAGGAGATCTGGTCGCGATTTCTTTCGTCCGCGGCTACCGAAGCAAGGAGATAGAATTGCTCTTCGGCGGATTGGCGTGTGGATTCGAGCTTCTTGATCGCCGTTTCGCGCTCCTGGAGCTTCAGCAATATGTCTTTCTCCCGATCCGCCTGCAGTTTCGCGAGTTCCAGCTTGAGGTTGCCGAGTTCGCGTCTCGACCGGGATGTCTCCGCGTATATCTCCAGAAGCTGGGTTTTCTCGTTCGAAGTCGTATTCTTGACCCGCGCGATCTCGGTCTCCGTATTCAGTTCGCGTTTGCGTAGCGCGGTCACACGTTCAAGATCTCGCTCGTTCATCTCGACGACGCCTTTTTGTTCGACTTCAAGCTGAGCGAGAATCTTCAAACCTGCCTCTGTTTCGGCAATCCCCTGTGTCAGAATCTGGACTTGAGCCTGTGTCGTGATCAGATCGGTTTTCAGGATCTTCTCCTCGATTTCGAGTACGCTCTTGAGAGATGTTCTTTCGAGATAGGGGCGTGCGCTCTCTGGGGCGTCTTGCAAATCGATGGTTTCGGCCCCACGTAACTGGGCCGCCAACCGCGCTGCATAAATCGCCTCATGGACGATTTCCACCTCGGCGCCGTCCATCGTCCCCCGCAATCGCGCGCGGGCCATGATCTTGTCAGCCGCACTCGACGCCGCCGTCAAAGTTCCACCTGCAAGGCCGACAGCCTGTTCGACCGTCAAGCCCGGAAAAAAGGGAAAGGATCCGGGGTTCTTGACCTCGCCCAGAACAAAAACCGGCTTGTAGGTCGCTATGTTCAACGCAATTTTAGGATCGACCAATATCTGCCGGTTCTTGTATTCGGTCCGCAATTTTTCCAGCGCCTGGTTGACACTGAGCCCTCCGATCTCGACGCCGCCGACCAAGGGAAATTGCGCAGCCCCATCTGCATCAACTGTCAACAGAACTGGCAGTAGGGCGTCGTCAAGAAAATCAAAATTGACGGCGTCTCCGGGCTGCAGCTGGTAAACCTCCGATCGCGTATCAGTTACGGCCGCAACAAGCATTGCAATGGCGACCCAAATAGCCCGGCGAGAAGCATTGCGTTCGCCGGAAATTGCGCCGCTTTTCACCCAAGGATGAGATGACATCATGTCCCCCATTGAACCATCGGTTGTCGCACGAGCGACGTGGATTCGATCTCTATCTAAGAAAGTTGTTTCTTTTAACGTCAAGTAAATAAATGTTAAACGGCGCGTCGCAGTAGTACGGAAACGTCTATTGCATTCAGGCTATGAAAGGTTACTTCTATAGCCCGTCAGTATTATATTCAGTTCGATGCGCGACGTCTGCAGGTCAATTTAAGATTGTATTTTATTGTATCGCATTCTTGGTTTGTTGAAAATAGATTTGCTTTTTAAGATTAGATTTTTTGTCAGTAATATTCTAACATGAAGCGCGGCGTTATTCCTGCGACCAGCTGATGCGCATTTACTGATGCTCTGTTGAATCCTAGCCAGTCGATATCGAGAGCTTCACCAGGAGTTGAGAGATGCTCATTGAAACCAAAGCTGAGTTGGGAGCGTATCAGCCATTTTCTCAAACACACAGCGAACGGCAAGTGTCGAGATATCGCGTCCATGCGTCCCGCCTCGAAGGGGAAGTGTTAGTAAGTGGAGCGAAGAATAGTGTTCTGCGTCTTCTCGCAGCCTCGCTGCTGACATCTGGCAAAATCGAGATCTCGAACTATCCCACGATGCTCTTGGACGCTCAGGTTCATCTTGGGATGCTGGAGGCGCTTGGAAAACATTGCATTGTCGAAGGCGAGACGGCCTATATCGAGGAGATTGTCCCCCCGCCGTCGGAGTTGGTGTGGAAGGGCCGCTCAATTCGCAACACACTCTTGATATTGGGTGCCCTAACGGCTCGCACCGGGAGAGGCTCTGTGCCGTTGCCGGGTGGCTGCAAACTCGGTGAACGAAAGCATGACCTGCATGTTATGCTTTTGGAAGCACTTGGTGCGACCGTTACAGAAACAGACACCAATCTCGAAGCCTATGCACCGCAAGGCCTGACGGGCGCCGACATCCGTTTGCCGATCCGCTCAACCGGCGCTACCGAGAACGCTCTGTTGTGCGGCGCATTGGCCCGCGGTGTCACGACCGTTTGGAACCCGCATATCCGCCCTGAAATAATCGATCTGATCTCCATGCTTCGAACGATGGGCTCGAAGATCAAGCTATTCGGTCAGGAGCGCATCGAGATTGAAGGTCGAGAAGGGCTCACGGGTGTTCGACATAGGGTCATTGGCGATAACATGGAAGCTCTAACGTGGCTGGTCGGGGCGTGTATCACCAACGGCGACGTCGAGATCCATGGCTTTCCGCTATCGGACTTGGAAGTTCCCCTCATACACCTCAAGGAAAGCGGCGCGCGTGTCTATACCGGTCAAGAGAGCATAATCGTTCGCGGCGGCAACTGTTATCCCGTGGAGATCAGCACGGGCGCCTATCCAGGAATAAATTCCGACATGCAGCCTCTCTTTGCAGCGTTCGGTGCCATGTCACGCGGTGAGAGCAAGATAATTGATCTGCGCTTTCCGGGACGCTACCTCTACGCGGAAGAGATGGGTTTGATGGGACTTGACTATTCCATCGAAGATAATCTCCTACGCATTCGCGGCGGCACCAAGTTGCGTGGGGCGGAAGTTACAGCACGTGATCTTCGCGCAGGCATCGCCCTGACTTTGGCCGGTCTCGTCGCCGACGGAGAGACGATCGTGCGCGACGCCTGGCAAATAGAACGTGGTTACGATCGATTCATCGAGAAAGTTACATCGCTGGGTGGGGACGTCCTCGCCGAATGAAGACAGGCGGAAATGGCGCTGTTGGTCACCGTGGAACTGACTGTGAACACTCCGAAGATATCAAGCAAGAATGTTTCGTCGCTTCTCGGGAACATCAAGAACGTTGAGATTTCATCTCATGTCCCGCTGAAGTACGTCGGGCGATGGCAGATCGGCGGACCGGCTGACGTCGTGGTTGAACCGCTCGATGCGCGAGCGGTCAGCGAGGTTTTGAAGTGCCTCGGTGCGGAGAAAGTGCCATTCTTGGTGATTGGCGATGGCACGAACCTTCTCTTTGATGATGCAGGTTTTCGAGGTGTGGTCCTGCGGATCGGAAGAAGAATGTCCCAGATTGCAATCAACGGCACACACGTCGTTGCTCAAGCCGGAATCTGGACTCCTGTTTTTGCGCGAAAAGTCGGATGTGCAGGATTGACCGGTGCGGAGCACACGGTGGGAATTCCAGGAACGCTGGGCGGCCTGGTTGTTATGAACGGTGGCAGCCAGAGAAAGGGGATCGGCAGCAACCTTGTTAGTGCAACGGTCGTCGACATTGATGGCAAGGTGAACATCTTGGATCGAAACGCATGTGAATTCTCATACAGAAAATCCAACCTGCAGCGGCCGGACCTGGTTCTCTTGGAAGCAGCTTTTGAGTTTTCCACCGCTAACAAGGCGGACGTGCGAAGAAGGATGATTGAAATTATGGTGTCGAGACGAAAGAAATTCCCCCTTCGCCTCCCAAACTGCGGTTCCGTTTTCCTCAGTGACCCCAAGATGTATGACGTTGTAGGTCCCCCCGGAAAAGCGATCGAGGATGCTGGCTTGCGGGGACGTCGCATAGGTGGAGCTCAGATTGCCCCTGGTCATGGGAACTTTATCGTTAACCTCGGCGGTGCAACGAGCTCGGACGTGCTGGGCCTGATCGATTTAATAAGAAGGACGATTTTTGAACGAAGCGGCTTTTTAATGGACTGCGAAGTTCGTCACGTTCGTCCCGACGGATTGCTCCAACCAGCTCATCTTTCGGTTCAATCAGGAAAGTGGAATTGATGCCTCGCGTGGTTGTCGTGTCCCCATACTACAACAGGGCTCACTTAGTCGATGAGACCGTCACGGCAATTCGCGATCAGACATATCAGGATTTCGAGGCCTATTTCGTTGACGATGGGTCGCAAGACGGCACCTATCATGCACTTTTGAAATACAAGTCGGATAAAATACGCGTTTCTACGCAACGCAACGTAGGGTTCACGCGGACTATGATCTCGACTATCGCCTGCACGGATAGCGAATTCATCGCAGTTCAGGGATCAGGCGATATATCTTATCCAATGCGCCTGCAGAGCCAGGTTCGATTTTTAGAGGAGTATCCTGATGTCGTTGCAGTCGGCTGCTATCGGGAAGTCGTATCAGACATAGCTTCGAGGAGTTACACCGTTCGGCCGCTCGTCCATAAGGATATAAAAGTACAACTCTTTAACGGCAATCCTTTTTCGCAGGGCGAAGTCCTTATGCGACGCTCTGTATATGAAAGGGCTGGGGGATATAGACCTTTCTTCGTATATCGGCAGGATCTCGATCTGTGGCTGCGCATGACGGACTACGGGGAGATGGCTGTCGTTCCCGAGATTTTATACAAAGCTTGGAAGCGCAAGGATTCCGTAACCGGCGATCCGCGCAAGCTGGCAGTTGCGATGAGCTGCAGAGATTTCGCCTTGTATTGTGCCCGAGAGCGCATGGCAGGGAGGCCCGATCCCTTGGACGCGAATGGGCCGATTTCGGCGTTGATGCGGCCGCGGTCAAAGGATCTTGCGACAAGCCTCGCCTCGGAGGCCAGGCGGCGGGCCTTGATAGGGCTGGAAGATGATGCAAGCTATCTGCTAAAGGCAGCTTTCAACGAGAAACCAGTCATCTCAGCTTGGTTTACGCGCGTTATTTTATTCGTTCCGTGGCTGAGGCCACTGGCTCTTCTTGCCAATCGTCTTATGGGCCTACTCAGAGGCTGGGGGGCAGCGCCCCGCGCGGACAGGGCCGCTTGATCTAGATGATTTCGTCAGAGCCCGGGAACAAAGGTCTCAGTCACAAAGTCCGATCCGAGGTCGCGATGACCTCGATATTCCAAGGCGCAGGCATAGCCATCGATTTGGCTTACATGGCCATCCTATCACGCCTCCTGTCGCCAGCGGATTTTGGCGTCATGGCAACGGCGATCTTGTTCCTCTCATTTTGCAATCTTTTGCGTGAAATCGGAATTGGCGCGACGATCGTTCAATTGCCAAGCCTCACAGAAGTTGAGCAGCGGACGGCACTCACGTTAGTGCTGATCTCGTCTGCCATTCTCTTCTTTTTGGCACAGGCTTGTGCTGCGCCATTTGCGCGCTTCATGAACATGCCCGCGTCGGAAGATGTTGTTAGAGTATTGTCGTTCATCATCATCGTTCAAGCATTTACCTCGATATCAGAGGGCCTGCTCTTACGGCGACTGGAAATGCGCCGCATCCGAATGAGCGAGATTGCGGCCAAAACGCTCGCATACGGCACGACCGGCATCGGTTTGGCATTTGCGGGCTTCGGATACTGGGCCCTTGCGGCGGCATCGATATGTGAGGCCAGTTTCCTGTCCTTCGTCCTGGTTTATGCTGCTAAACCGAACCTTCGACCGTTATTTGATAGCCAATCCAGCCGTCGCCTTATGGGAAAGGGATCTGGCTTTACTGCATCACGGGTAATCAACTTTATCGCGCTTCGCGCAGACATCACCATTGTCGGCCGATCCTTGGATGCAATTCACCTTGGCCTCTACTCACGAGCATATCGTCTCATGAGTCTTCCGACGGACGTTTACGCTCGAATAGCGGATCGGGTCGTTTTTCCGGCGATGGCGCAAGTGCAGTCTAACCCAGAGCGGCTCAAGAAAGCGTATCTGCGAGGCGTTGGTCTAACCGCTCTTTTTGGAATGCCAATGAGCGCAGTGATCTATATTCTTGCTCCGGAAATTGTTTTGTCCCTCCTCGGCAAGCAATGGGAGAAGGTTATCCCCGTGTTTTCCTATCTTGCTATCGGAATGTACTTTAGGTTGGCTTCACGCGTGAGTGGGTCTCTGCTGCGCGCAACGGCGTCCATACGCGCGCTTATACTATCGCAAGCTGTTTATGCGTGCCTGTCAGTATGCGGCACTTTGCTAGTTGTCGAGTATGGACTATCAGCAGTGGCGACAGCAGTGGGACTTGCCATTTTTGTATACTTTTGCGTAATCACCGCGTTTGCCTGCCAAGTAGCCCGCGTCTCCCTCATGGAGTTAATCATGGAGCATCGATACGGTATGCGTGTATCGGCCATGGTTGGCATTCCTTGCTTTGTCATCGCTTACGTTCTGCGGCTCGAAAATACGCATGCGAGCATCGTACTACTTTCCGAAACCTTGTTTCTGGGCATCTTTTCGATTTGCTTCGCATATCGCATGCCGATTAAACTAATTGGCAAAGAGGGTGCTGAATTCAGCGGCCATATGCGCAGCGCAATTCGTTCAATGCTGCGCCCTGGTTGAAATGATCCATCGTCCGTCTAGGTTGTCTTTCGCCGCCTCAGAAGCCATATGACGACTGACCGCCATCAGCCGGTTCCGGCTGAACAGGCCCAAATCCGCTCATATGCTGCATTTAACGCAGACCCATCCGAATTTAAATGGGCCACGTCCCACGCCCCCGGATCGCGTTTGGGATGTGCCGGCAGAATCGTTTTTTCCATTTTCCGCCAGAATGAAAATGTCCGCATCTGCCAAAAATTTGTGCTCCTCGTGTCGATCTTTTGCCTGTCTGAACGTCCTAAGGTCGGTAGTGGCGCCACGGCGCCGAAAGCGGTTTTGCGATCTCGCAAGAGCAAGGAGATGATGGAGATGGGCGTTTCGTATCGTTGGATCATTGTCGGGATTGGCGCATTGATGACCTGTGTCGCTCTTGGCGCCATGTTTTCGCTGGCGATCTTTCTCGAGCCGATGGCCACGACCACCCATTGGTCGCGTGCCGGCATTTCAGGCGCCATGACGCTCAATTTTCTCGTCATGGGCGTCGGAGGTTTCGCATGGGGCGCGGCAACCGACCGCTTCGGTCCCCGTATCGTCGTGCTGACTGGTGCAGGGCTTTTGGGGCTTGCACTTGTCCTTGCCAGCCGGGCGGAGTCGCTGCTCGTGTTTCAATTGAACTACGGCGTTCTCGTTGGCCTTGCTGCCAGCGCTTTCTTCGCGCCGATGATCGCAATCACCACCGCATGGTTCGAAAAGAACCGCAGCCTTGCCGTTTCCCTGGTCTCAGCGGGCATGGGGGTGGCGCCGATGACGATCTCACCCTTCGCGCGCTGGCTGATCTCGGCCCATGACTGGCGCACAGCGATGCTCACGATCGGCATCGTGGCCTGGACGCTTCTGGTGCCGGCGGCTCTGCTGGTGCGCCGTCCGCCGGCTGCCGCTGGTTCCGGCGATATAGACCAGGACCTTCCTGCGCAGAGCAATGGAACGTCGCTCAAGCAAGCGTTCCGCTCGCCGCAGCTCCTCGTCCTCGCCCTGACATTCTTTGCCTGCTGCGCGGCGCATTCGGGCCCGATCTTTCATATGGTGAGCTATGCAATGGTATGCGGCGTGGCGCCAATGGCCGCAGTCAGCATCTACAGCATCGAGGGCCTGGCGGGGCTCGGTGGCCGGATTGTGTTCGGCCTGCTTGCAGACAGGCTCGGCGTAAAACCGGTGCTGGTCGCGGGGTTGATGGTCCAGGCAGTTGCGATCGCTGCCTATCTTCTCGTCAGCCGGCTTAGCGAATTCTACACCCTCGCCGTTGTTTTCGGCGGAGCCTATGGTGGTGTGATGCCGCTCTATGCAGTGCTTGCCCGCGAATATTTCGGACCGCGCATCATCGGCACGGTGTTCGGGGCGGTGACCATGCTCTCGAGCATCGGCATGGCCGTCGGCCCTTTGGCCGGTGGTTGGGTCTTCGATACCTTCGCCAACTACTCCTGGCTCTTCATCGGTTCGGCCATGGTCGGGCTCGGCGCAGTCGCGGTCGCGCTTGCCTTCCCGGCGCTGCCGCGCGCACGGCTTCAACCGGCCTAGATGGAATCCGGTAGTCTGTCGCGATTTCGCGGGAATAAAGTCGGTCTCTTCACGTTCTACCCGATCATTGGACCGGAGAACGAGCATGTTTCATTTTCGACAGAAAGACCCAGACAAGATTCATTTCCTTTGCCAGCCGGAAGATCTTGAGGTCATCGCGCCACCAGTGCCTGCCAAGTCGGTTCTGCCGGAGTGGTATCGCAAGCTGCCGGTGGTCGATGCAAAGCATCAGTCGACCACAGATAGCGGTCTGACCATTAAACGCTGCATGCCGTTTCTCGACGCTATGATGACCGGCTGGATCTTGCCGCTGGCAGCGACGGTACGGCTTGAGATCAAGGAGGACGGCAGGAGCGTCGAGGCGGGCTGGGAGTTCGACCGGGTCATGGTCAGTAATCACGGCGTCCATCAGGTCGCGGGCAATCCGAAAGAGCCCGGCCCGCCCTGCAAGTTTCATAATTACTGGTCGATCCGCACGCCACCTGGATGGAGTTGCCTCTTCGTGCCGCCGCTCAACCGGCCAGCGCAGCCGTTCGAATGCGTGGCGGGTATCGTCGACACCGACACTTACACGGCTCATATCCACTTTCCGTTTTTTGCGACGGCGCCCGACGGACTCTATGTCATCGAGAAGGGAACGCCGCTTGTGCAGGTGATCCCGATTCACCGCAATCGCGCGGCAATCAATGCGGAAATTCGCCGCGAAACCCGGGAAGAGGCAATGAACCGCCAGACAATCTACCGCAACACCATTGCCGGCCACGGGTGGTACCGCAAGGGCGCACGCGCTGCCCGCTGAAATTTCAGCGAGCGAGCAACGAGACGGGGGCCGGATAGTCCGGCCCCCGTTCCTTATCCTGCGCTGTCATTAACGCCAGGAGCGCCAATGGTGACGCGAATGATACGAGCCATCAGAACCGCTCGAGCTCGAATTGGAAGAACTGTTCGAAGAGGAATTCGAAGAACGGTTCGACGATGAGTTCGAGTTAGAATTCGATGAACTGTTCGAAGACGAATTGGAGTTCGAATTGCTTGATGAATTCGAACTCGAATTTGACGAGCTATTGCCGGCAACGACGATTGCACCGTCGCTCTGGCTGCTCGACTGTTTCCCGCCGTCAGGTTGTATCGTCGTGTATTCCTTGGCCTGTACGGCAGAACCTGCCAGCGCCGCGACGCCGGCGATAAGGGCCGTGCTCAGTTTCCAGGATTTTTTCATGCCAGTTACTCCTTTTGAAAACAGGACCGGCTGCTCCGGTCCGGCAGAGTAACGGGCGGCACAAGGTTCTATTCCCGACTTCCGAACGCTTTTAATTTTACGCCCCGTCACGGATTTCGGCGAGCGCCTTCGCCTCTTCGGACGCCTCGATCGGCGGCTTGGCATCAATGGCTGAAAGGTAGGCGTCGAGCGCATCCGTGGATGAAGCCGGCG
This sequence comes from Rhizobium sp. SEMIA 4085, assembly GCF_013004495.1. NCBI lineage: Bacteria > Pseudomonadati > Pseudomonadota > Alphaproteobacteria > Hyphomicrobiales > Rhizobiaceae > Rhizobium > Rhizobium sp. SEMIA 4085. The sequence continues at coordinate 4,508 of NZ_JABEPH010000105.1, read as the reverse complement.
CATAGCCGCCGCTGCCGCCAGCAGCAGCCACTGCGAACGCCACGCGCCATTGCTCACCGGACCGGCAGGCGACCGAAACCACGGTCGAGCGGTCGGGCGAATCGACTTCGAACTCGCGGCAAAGCGCCTGCGCATTGTCACGGAAGGTTGCGATTGCCCGGAACCGCTGGTTGGAACCGGCCAACTGCCGCTCCTGGCCGGAAACAACCGTTGCCAGGGCCTCGTTGAGCGCGGAGGCGCTGACCCCGGCAACCTGAAGGCCGGCCGAGGCAGGCTCTTCGGACTGCGCCAGCCAATACCCGCCCAATCCACCGAGAATGGCGGTAAGCGACGCGGCGATCGGGGTGAACCAGCGGCGGGCGACGACCTGATCGTTGGCTGTACGTCGCCGGAATGGCAACACGGATGCAGCACCCTGATCGGCGGCCTTCTTTTTTGCGATCATGGCTTCGATTGCCTGGGTCAGCTCGGCCGGAACCGGTTCGTCCAAAAGCGGTTCCAGCGCCGTCTGTGCCGCTGCTCGTGTCTCCAGGAAAAATGCCACGCGGGGGACGAGCTCATCGTCCGTCTCCATGGCACGTTCAATCTCGGCCGCCGTTTTAGGATCAAGCTCGCCATCGGCAAAGCGCATCAGTGTCTCATCTGAAAAATCCGTCTTGGTCATGCCTTGGCCTCTTTCGTCTCCTCAGAACGGGTTGTCTCCGCCGTTATTCCAGCGGCGTCTGCGAGATTTTTTCGTGCTCGGGCCAGGCGGCTCATGACCGTTCCGATTGGAATGGTGAGTATATCGGCTGTCTCGCGGTAGGAGAGCTCTTCGACGCAGACGAGGATAAGTACCTCGCGTTGTTCGTCTGGAAGATCGGTAATTGCCTCAGCGACGCTCTTGAGCGTCAGTGACGCTTCGACAATGCGCTCGCCGGAAGAGCCTGCGATGTCGTGACGCTCTGAAATATCCTCCTGAATGCCTGCCGTCTTCTGCCGGCGGACCTGGTCGATCCAGAGATTGCGGAGAATGCGGAACATCCAGGCGTCGAAGCGTGTACCGGGTTCGAATCGTTCTGTATTGGCAAGCGCGCGCTCACAAGCCATTTGCACGAGGTCGTCGGCGATGTCGCGCGTTCCACAGAGCGATATTGCAAATCGCCGCATGTTCGGCAGAAAGGCGATCAGTTGGTCTTCAACGCTCTCCTTCCGCATGGTCATGGTCGATTGGTTCTTCCCTTGATCGGAATAACGCGCGGTTAAGCGCGTTTTCTGGCAATCTATCGTTATTGCCCAGTTACTCCAAGTGATTGGTTCTGCCCGATAGACAACCCGCAGCCATTGAGGAGGCATAAAATGCGAGAATGGTTATCGCTGTTTGGACCAAGGACCAAGGGACGCTTTCTTGTGGCTCTTTTGCTTTCCAGCGGCCTCACGCTTGCTGACGGCTGGCCCGCGGCCGAACTGGTGGGCATAGGATCCGCTCTTGCCGATGACGATGATGGTGGTGATGATGGTGATGACGATGGCGATGATCATGGCGGCGGGAGGTCTGATGCCTCCGATTCAGGCGGCAGGAGCCTTTTTAGGATGTTCGGCAATGCGCCGCGCGCGCCGCGGCGCGCGCGTTCATCGGTTGCCGATTTGCCGATCCAGGACCCCGACGGGATCGGGGGTTCGGGTTTTACTGCGCTACAGCTCGACCAGCTATCGGCAGCCGGTTTCGAAATCATCGAGCGGCAAGCGCTCTCCGCTGTCAACACAGAAGTGGTAAAGCTGCGCATTCCGTCCAGTCTTGCACTCAATGCTGCGCGAGAGTTGGCGGCCACCTTGGCGCCGCAAGCCAGGATCGACTTCAATCACTACTATCGGCCGGAGCAGAGCCCCGACCTGCGCTGCGGCACGGCCGATTGCCTTGCGCGGACCGTTATAGGCTGGCCGGCGGAGCAGGAAGGAGAGGGAACTTGCGCAAGCGAAGTTGGCATCGGACTGGTCGATACAGCTGTCAATGCCGATCACGGCGTTTTCGCCGGCAGCAGCATCGAAACCATCCGGCTCGCCGACGATACGCTGCCGGATTCGGGGCAGCAGCATGGAACGGCTGTTGCGGCCCTTCTGGTCGGGGCGACGACGAGCCGGACGCCGGGGTTGGTACCAGGCGCGACGTTGATCGCTGTCGACCCATTTTATCGGGCGCGACGTCAGGACGATCGCTCGGAGGCCTATAATCTCGTACGGGCGTTGGACTTGCTGGCTGAGCGTGAGGTCGAGGTCATCAATCTCAGTCTTGCCGGCCCCGCCAATTTGCTGCTCGAAGAGGCTGTGCGGAGGGTCAGCGAACGCGGCATCATCATCGTTGCCGCCGTCGGCAATGCCGGCCCTAGGTCCGACCCATCCTATCCTGCGGCCTATGAGGAGGTCGTTGCTGTTACGGCAATCGACCGGAACAAGAACCCTTACAGACGCGCGGGGCGTGGTCAGCACATCGACTTGGCAGCCCCCGGTGTCGCGGTCTGGACTGCTGCATCCGTCAGCGGTGGGCGAGCGAAAACCGGTACCTCTTTCGCGGCGCCCTTTGTCACCGCGGCAGCCGCGCGGATGAAAGGCGCAAGTCCTGGTCTTGCCCCCGAGCGCATTCGCGATGCGCTGACGCGAAGCGCGGAAGATCTCGGCGAACCCGGCAAGGATCCGATCTTCGGGTGGGGGCTTTTGAACGCGCGCACACTCTGTGGGGCGTGAGGGTGCAATTATGAAATTCGGCAAGTAACGGCGGCCCTATTAGGCGGGCGTTGCGCGCGCTTTCGCCGCACGACCAGACTAGCGACTCTAAGGATCGCGACGTGTTTAAAGCTCGTGCGGAGGTATTTGGAACGGCACCCGCAGGTTCGCGATGGATGCCTTCCCTTGAACAATGCGTCGAGGATCGCTCGGCGGGGGCGTGAGACGACGGCATGCCCCGTCACGGCGACAAATGCAGCGCTGCCGTTGCCACCGGCGAGTCCCATAAAGCGATCTCGTCGTCGGTCAGCAAAGCCAGTGTGACCGACAAGCCCTGCATATCGAGCGAGGTGACATAGGTGCCAACCAGCGCGCGTTCGATGTGAATCAACCGCTCTTCCATGAAACGGTGAGCGGCGTTGTAGGCAAGGTAGAGTTCGGCCGGCGGCGTGCCGCCAAGGCCGTTGACGAAGAGCAAGGCTTTCGTATCCGGCTGGATGGAGATGTCTGCCGAGATTGTTTCGCAAAGATGACGGATGATGGCGTCGGCGGCCAGGAGGCGTTGTCTCGAATGGCCCGGCTCCCCATGGATGCCGACGCCCATTTCCATTTCGTCCGTGTTCAATGAAAATGTCGTGCGCTGGATCTGTGGTATCGTGACTCCGCTAAGCGCCACCCCCATTGTCCGGATACGTCCGTTCAGGCGGTCGCCGATCCGCTTCAATTCCTCAAGCGGCAGGCCCCGTTCCGCAGCCGCACCGATGATTTTCTCGACGACCAGTGTGCCTGCAACGGCGCGGCGTCCTCGGCCTTCGCCGGTTCTGCCCGTCTCGATATCGTCGCTGACGATGACAGTTTCGATCCTGTGCCGGTGGGCGGCCATTTCTATCGCCATCTCGAAGTTCATGATGTCGCCGTCATAATTCTTGATGATGAGCAGGCATCCGGCACCTGTGTCCGCCTCCTCTATGGCGCTCACGATCTGGTCGGGCGTCGGCGAGGTAAAAATATGCCCGACGCAGGCCGCATCCAGCATTCCCTTGCCGACAAATCCGATATGCATAGGCTCGTGACCGGCGCCGCCACCCGAGATGAGTGCGACCTTACCTGGTGTGAAGTGTCGACGGCGGACGCATTTTCGCCCTGCGCCGAACACGACGATCTCCCCATGGGCGCGCACGAAGCCTTCCAGGCTTTCGGCGACCATGGTTGCCGCAGTGTTCATGAACTTCTTCATCGAGCCCTCCCCAAGGCGGCGCTATGTTTGAGGTCCTCAGCCGTTCCGCGAAATGCTGATCAATCCGTACCTGCGGAAAGCGCGGCGATCTTCTGCACCAAGTCGGAGATCGCCTCCTCCAGCAGACGGTTCTTCCTGTCGTCGCCGAAATCCGGAACCATGATGGAAAGTTGCCGCAACTTTTCAGCATTGCCAAGCTCCGGAAGTTTCCCCGGATGCGCTGTTTGATAGGCGTTCAGGAAACGCTCCTGCTCGGCGGCACTGAAGTGGCAAACCCGAAAAATCGTCGCCAAATGCCGGGCCGGCAGAGGTGTTGCATAGGTCGGGCTCGTGACCTGCGTAACGAAGCTTCGGTGTTTTCCGAGCTCCGTGGCAAGTCGCTGGCGGGTGCCGGAGGGGCGATTGTCGATGATCTGCGCCAGGATGGACTTGTAGGCGATAATGGCGTCTTCGGTGTCGTCGCGCGCCATTTTACTCTACGGCAGCCTATGTTTCATCGGATCTCATTCGGAAGATCCCGGGGCTTATTTGGGGGACGCGTTCGGAGAGCACGGGAACATGCCGCGCGCGG
>NZ_JABEPH010000104.1:0-16216 GCF_013004495.1 Rhizobium sp. SEMIA 4085 | reverse complement strand
GGGGGGGCGGGAACGGCAAGGCCCGGCAGGGCGGCTGGCGGGAAGGCCGGCCGGGCATGGGCGGTCGCGCGGGAGAGGGGCAGGAAATCCTCGCCGCTTTTCGGCGTCACGAGGCCGCCCGCCAGAACCGCCAGAATGGCGCTGCCGACGATCGAGAAGACCACCAGCTCCAGGTGGCCGAAGGCAAGCGATGGCAGGCTGTTTTGCGTGTAGACCGGCGGCGCGTTGTTGCTGGTCAGCGGCACCAGTATGAAGGAAAGCCACTCGGTCCTGAAAAGCAGGATCAGCAGTAGCCCCAGCGCTGCGAAACGAAAGAGGTTGGCGACGACAAGCTTCATGCCTTGCGGCCCAGTTCGAGAAGCCGCGTCATGGAGATCGAGCCGACCGGAGCCCTGTCGGCATCTTGTACAGCTGCTTCCTCGACCCCTTGCCAGATCATTTCCGCGAGAGCGTCCCGAAGGCTGATCGATTGCGGCAGTGCGTAAGGCAGCCCTGTCTTGGCGGGCGCCATGCTTGCCTTGAGCGGCAGCAACGACATCAGTTTCAAGGCCCTGTCGTAGGTACCGGTCAACTGTTGCACGAAGGGGTCGGCCGGGTCGGTCAGTATCTTTTCCGGCGTCGAGCATTGCAGCAGCCTGCCCTCGCTCATGACGGCGATCTGGTTGCCGAGGTGGAAGGCCTCGTCCATGTCGTGGGTCACGAGAATGACGGTCGTGCCGAACTGCTTCTGGATCGCCAGGAGATCGTCCTGCGCCTTTCCGCGGATAACTGGATCGAGCGCACCGAAAGGTTCGTCCATCAGCAGCAGCTCCGGTTCGGCGGCGAGCGCGCGGGCCACACCGACGCGTTGCTGCTGACCGCCGGAAAGCTGATGGGGGTATTTTTCGGCAAAACTTGCCGGATCGAGATTGAAGAGACCGAGGAGCTCGTCGACGCGCCCGGCGGTGCGCGCTGCGTCCCAGCCCAGCAGTTCCGGTACGGTTGCGATATTCTGCGCCACGGTCCGGTGCGGAAAGAGTCCGTGACCCTGGATTGCGTAGCCGATCTTGCGGCGCAGGTCTGTTGCCGGCACGTCCATGACATTCTGCCCGGCGACGAAGATCTGCCCTTCGGTGATCGGGACCAGCCGATTGATCATCCGCATCAGCGTCGATTTGCCCGAACCGGACGTGCCGACGATGACGGTGATCGAACCCTTCTCGACGCTCATCGAGACACCATCGACGACGGCTGCAGCGCCATAGCGTTTGGTGACGTTCCTGATCTCGATCATGGTCATGCGGCCGATCCCCGTATGCTGTCTATGACCGCATCGAGGATGACGGCCGATGAAAAGGCGAAGAAGACGGTCGGCACGGCACCGAGCATGACGAGATCCATGGCGGTCTGCCCGAGCCCCTGGAAAATGAAGATGCCGAACCCGCCGCCGCCGATGAGCGCTGCAATCGTCACGAGGCCGATCGCCTGTACGAGCACGATGCGGATGCCGGTGAGAATGACCGGAAAGGCAAGCGGCATATCGATGCCGGTCAGGATTTGCCGGCGCGTCAGTCCCATGCCGGCGGCGGCATCCCGCACTGAAGGATCAACGCCCTCAAGACCGACGACCGTATTGGCTACGATCGGCAGCAAGGAATAGAGCACGAGCGCGATCAGCGCCGGCGCCGTGCCAATCCCGCGGATGCCGAGGTCGGCTGCGAGCGGCACATGCGTTGCGATATAGCCGAGCGGCAGCATAAGGATGCCGAAGAGCGCAAGGCTCGGGATGGTCTGGATCAGGCTGAGGCCCTGCAGCACGGCGGCTCGCAGCTTCGGTACCCAGAAACAGAAGATGCCGAGCGGCAAGCCGACGACGATCGCGATCGCAAGCGAACCGAGGGCGAGCAGCGAATGGGCGACCGCCTCGGACCAGAATTGAGCAGACCGCGTTGCGAACTCCTTCATGATCGACAGGCTGTCGAGCAAGCCGGAAGAAAGGCAACCAGCCAAGAGCGCAGTGTAGCCGATCAGCGCGGCGACCCGCATCCACGGCGTCAGACGGACCTTGACGAGCGCATCCGAAATGATGAGACCGACGACGGCAAACAGCACCCAGAAACCGCCTCCCGGCGTCATGCGCGCCGCATTGCTGTTGGGTGGAGTAAAGGCCGCGGCCACGAGACCGATCGCCGCGACAAGTGCTGCCAGCCCAAGCGTTGCTATCGCAAGCCGCAACGGGGCGCTCTTTGCAAAGAGTGTAGCAAATGCGGTGGCGACCAGCAGAATGGCGAGAATGATGATGGAAGGATGGTCGAGAAGCTGCGTAAGCAGCATCGGCTTGCCGGAGGCAATGCGGTTTGCCTTCACATAGATGAAGGGCAAAAGGGCCGCGGCGATGCTGCCGGCAGCCACGAGAACCAAGCCGAGCCGATCCAATTTGCGGACCGCTAAGGTTTCTTCCATCGATCCATCCTGTCTGGAAAGCAGCCGCTCCGCCCTGCAATGAGGGCGGAGCGTAAGAAGATTACTTCAGGAAGCCCTTTTCCTTCAGATAGGTTTCGGCAACAGACTTTGCCGGCTCGCCCTCGACCTGGATCCTGGCGTTCAGCTTTCGCAGTTCGTCTGCCGTCAGGCTCTTGAAGATCGGAGCGAGGATTTCCTCGATCTTCGGGTTCGCCTTCAGCACGTCCTCGCGGATAATCGCGGTCGGCGCATAGACCTGCTGCACGCTCTTATCGTCTTCAAGGACGGTAAGTTCGGCCGCTTCGATTGCGCCGTCGGTGCCATAGACCATGGCGGTGTTGACGCCGTTCGTCTGGTCGGCGGCGGCCTTGATCGTCGCTGCCGTATCGCCGCCGGAAAGGACGACCATCTGGTCGGGTTTGAGTTGGAAGCCGTAGGTGGTCTGGAAGGCAGGAAGCGCACCGGCCGAGTTCACGAACTCGGCGGAAGCTGCAAGCTTTGCATCGCCGCCACCGGCCACCCATTTGCCGAAATCGGACATGGTCTTGAGGTTGTTCGGACCGGCGACATCGTTGCGAATGCCGAGCGCCCAGGTGTTGTTGGCAGGCGAGGGGGCCAGCCAGACGATCTTGTTGGCATCGTAGTCGAGCTTCTTGGCCATCTCGTAGCCCTGCTCGAGATTCTTCCAGGCTGCATCATCGGCCTTGTTGAAGAAGAAGCCGGCATTACCGGTATATTCCGGATAGATATCGATTTCGCCGGCCGTTATCGCCTTGCGCACGACCGGCGTCGCTCCCAGTGCGATGCGGTCCTGCGTCTTGATGCCGTTGGCTTCCAGCGCCAGCGCAATGACGTTGCCGAGCAGCGTGCCTTCCGTATCGATCTTCGACGAGACGACGACGTCGGCAGCATGGGCCGCACCCGCCGCAAAAGCGGAAAGTGAGACGGCAAGCGCAAGTTTCTTGAACATGGAGTGTCCCCTTGGTTACACCGTTTGACCGTCGCGAGGGCCCGGCGGGAACCTTCGCGCATGAAATCCGCCGGCCAAAGCGCATAAGCGATCATGCCGGACATACGAGCATCATGGAAATAGTGTGCGCTCTCGAAAAATCGATGCAACCCCTCTCCAGTATCTGCAGTCGCGACGCGATTATGGCCGTGAAAGCATCACCGCGCGCCAAACTGCATTTCCTTTTGCAAGGCCGCGGCGGTTTGTTTTTGTCCCCTTGCGTGTTTCCGCAATCCTCCGGTGCTCTTATCGGCTGTGCTGCCGCGCCCGGATTTGTTCTCGAAACGACGATAGCCCGGCAATTCCGGAACAGGGATATCTTTTTTCGTGAACACATCATATCGTCCGGTTTTTCAGTCACTTCCGGAGAATGCCTTGCATCTCGGTGCCCTTTTTGTCGCCAGCCACGTTCTCTCCTCGGGTTCGGTTCGAGAAACCGCACGGCGCTTCTCGCTCGCGGCCTCCACGGTATCGGCGTCGGTCAGCAACCTTGAGAGTGAGCTTGCGATCAAGTTGACCAAGCGCAGTTCCGGTGAACTTGTCAAACTGATCGCGAGCGGCAAGGTGCGTGACGCGCTGCGGCCCATCATGCACGCGGTCGAGCAGCTTTATGAAATCGCCGGTGAACGCGCCGAAGCCTTCGAACGCTGGGCATCGCGCATTCCGATCAAGCTCGTGACGATCGAGCGCTTTCTGGAGGTCGCGGATCAGGGCAGCATCAATCGTGCCGCCCGGCGTCTTCAGCTTGGCCAGCCGCAACTTTCATTGCAGATCGCCAATCTTGAGAAGTTCGTCGGTCATCAGCTTCTCGAACGTCAGGCGCAGGGCTCGACGCTGACCGAGAAGGGAAGGCGGGTCTACGGAATCTTTTCGGTGGTGAGCCAGGCCTGGAACGATCTCAAATCAACGGCCGACGAACGCTATCGGCGTGTGGCGCGTTCGCTGCGTATCGGATCGATCATTCCGACGGGTGCGGAAAGTTGGGTTGCGCGCTGCCTGGGCGCTCTGGTGGCCGATTGGAATGCGGGGCACAGCAAGAACGCGATTTCGCTGATCTCCATGACCGCCGATGATCTGCGGGAAGCCCTCAGATCTGGCCGCATCGACGTGGCGATCCTGGATTCGGTGTTCGAGCTGGAAAGCTTCGGACATCGCGAACTCCTCCGCACCGATCTGGTGGCGATCGCGCCGCCGGCAAGTACGGGGCAGACTGTCGCCGATCTGGTGGCCGAGCATCCCATCTGTACGCCGAGCGAGCGAACTGGCCTGGGCGATGCCGCGACCGCACTGAGCCGCGAGCGGACCGTAAGCCGCCGCTTTCGCAACCAGGATATCATGGCGGCCGATTCACTGCCGGTGATCGTCGATCTCGTCGCGAACCACGGCTATATCTCTTTCCTCGGACGCGTCAGCGCGTTGCCGATCGCCGATCGCGTCCGTATTGTCGAACTCGCCGAACACATCCCGATTTCCTATCATGTCGCCTTCAATCATCGGAAAGCATCGGCGGACGCCTGCGCCATGATTGCTGCAGTCGTGGACAAGATCATCTCGGAGCCTGTCGCGAAGACCGGCTGCTGTCGCCTAAAGAGGCTGTCGGCGAATGAAGGAGATTAGAAAGATGCCGGCTTTGCTGGAAGTGTGCGTGGACAGCCCGAAAGGCCTTGCTGCCGCAATCGAAGGCGGCGCGGACCGTATCGAACTTTGCTCGGCGCTCGAACTGGGCGGCCTGACGCCGGTCGCAGGTCTCATGAAAGCCGCAGCCTCGGCGCCGATCCCGGTCTACGCGATGATCCGTCCGCATTCCGGGCCCTTCATCTTCGATGCAGCGGACGAGGATGCAATGATGGCGGATATCGATGCCGTCCGCGCTTTTGGCCTCGCCGGCGTTGTCATCGGCGCCAACCGATCCGACGGAACACTGGACATGCCGCTCATCCACCGCTTGAAAAAGCATGCTGCCGGTCTGGGCTCTACGTTGCATCGCGCCTTCGACCTCGCGCCAGATGCCGATGTTGCGCTAGAGCAGGCCATCGGGCTTGGCTGCGAGCGCATCCTCAGCTCCGGCTGCGCGCCGAAAGCGATGGATGGTCTCGAAACGCTGAAGCGTATCTCCGCAAAAGCCGACGGCCGGATTTCGATCATGCCCGGCAGCGGCGTGCGCTGCGGCAATGTCGCGCAAATTCTGCGCGTGACAGGCGCCCGGGAGGTCCATGGCTCGTGCAGTTCGCCGGCGAACATCGATCCGAGCGCCGTCTCTTTCGGTTTTGCGGCACCGGCCACCAATCAGACCGATGTCGCGGTCGTCCGCCAGATGCGTCAGGCGATAGACGCGGCTTAGGCGGCCACCTTGATGACGGCCTTGATGAGGCCGGTCTTTTGATGCGTCCAGAGGGGGAGGTCGCGCGGCGCGTCGGCAAGTGTCGTGCGGTGCGTGATCAGCTTGTCGACCGGCACGAGACCTTTGGCGATCGAATCCGCGACATGCACGAAGTCGGCGCGCGTCGCATTGCGGCTGCCGATGACCGTCATTTCGCGCTTGTGGAATTCCGGGTCGGAAAAGCGGATGTCGTCCTTCACAACGCTAACCAGCACCAGTGCGCCGCCATGCGCCACGAAACTGAAAGCCTTCTCCATCGAAGGACCGTAACCCGTTGCGTCGAAGACGACATCGAAGCCGTCGCCGGCCGTCTTCGCCTTCAAGGCTTCGGCCGTTTCGTCATTGGCGACAATGCCGGAGACGAAGCCGAATCGCTCCGAAGCCATCTGCAACCGTTCGGTACTGGTGTCGAGCAGTGTCACGTCATGCCCGGCAATCCGTGAGAAGATTGCAGCCCCAAGCCCGATCGGACCTGCACCGATGACCAGCGATCGCGAGGCGGCGGGCGCCATCGAACGCCGGACGGCGTGTGCGCCGATCGCCAGGAACTCGACGGTTGCTGCCGCCTCGAGGCTCAAGCCTTTCGCGGCATAGAGATTGCCGGCCGGAACGGTGATCTCTTCGCAGAACGCTCCATCGGTGTGGACGCCGAGCACCTTGATATTCGTGCAGCAGTTCGGTTTGTCTTGCCGGCAGGCAACGCAATTGCCGCAAGAAAGGTACGGATTGACGATCACTGGCGTTCCGGCAGTCATCGTAACACCGTCACCCGCCTCGAGCACGGTTGCAGAGATTTCGTGGCCCATGACGCGCGGATATTCGAGGAAGGGGTGTTTGCCTTCGAAGATGTGATAATCCGTGCCGCAAATGCCGCCGTGGCTGACGGCAAGCCGGACCCAGCCGGGGGCAGGGGTTCCGGGGGAGGGGTGATCGACCATTTCGAGCACGCCGGGCGTCTGGCAAAGCACTGCTTTCATGATGTGTCTCGCATTCAGAACATGAAGAAGCCGGTCGCGGGACCGGCTTCACGATGTTTCTTCGATCTCACTGGCTCCGGCGGCGGCGCAACTGATCGAAATAGACGATCACGATGATCAGCAGACCGGTGATGATACGCTGCCAGAATGAGTTGACGTTCAAGAGGTTCGCGCCGTTGTTGATCGTGGCCAGGATGAAGGCGCCGATCAGCGGACCATGGACCGAGCCGATCGCACCGAAAAGGCTGGTCCCGCCGATAACGGAAGAGGCGATCGCCTGCAGTTCCCAGCCGTCGGCCTGGGTCGCGTTGCCGATCGCGATGCGCGAGGCAAGCAGCACGCCGACAAAGGCGGCGAAGGTCGCTGAGAGAATATAGGCGAGATAGATCATGCCGTCGACGCGCACACCGGAAAGGCGGGCAGCTTCGCGGTTGGATCCGACCGCGAAGAGATAGCGTCCCCACCGGCTCAGATGCAGGAAGACGAAGGACGGAACCGCGACGAGTATGACCATCCAGAAGAGGCTCGGCACGCCGAGAAAGTTGGCGCGGGCGAAGTTCGTGAAGGGCTCATTGACGATATTGATCGTCGATCCATTGGTGATGAGCAGCCCGATACCGCGCAACGAGGTCAGCGTGGCCAATGTGATGATGAACGGTGGCAGACCCATCTTGACGATGCCGAAACCGTGAAAGGCTCCGATCCCGACCCCGATCAGCAGGGTGATGAGAATGGAGGCCCATACCGGAACCCCAGCCTGCAGAAGCCACGCGAGGATGACACCGGCAAAGCCGACGATGGCGCCGACGGATAGGTCGATGCCGGCCGTAATGATAACGAAGGTCTGGCCGAGCGCCAGGATTGCCGTCATCGCGCCCTGCCGCAGCAGGTTCGAAATATTGAGCGGCGTCCAGAAGCTGACGGTGACGATGCCGAGAAGGATCCAGAGGAAGAGAAGCAATCCGATCAGGGTCAGGCTGAACAGGATGTTCACTTTTCGGCGCGGCGGCGGGGCGACGATTTCCGTGGGGGTTACAGTCATTGGTTCTCTCCCTCTTATTCTTTTAACTCAGACGCCGATCGCTTCGCCGAGCACTTCTTCATGCGTCGCCGCGTGGTAGTCGTGGCTTGCGACCAACTGGCCGCGGCGGAAAACGTGCAGCCGGTCAGCAAGCTCGTAGACTTCCGGCAGGTAGGACGAGATCAGGATGATGCCTGCGCCTTCCTTCAGAAGCTTGGCAAACAGCCGGTAGATTTCCGCCTTTGTGCCGACATCGACACCCACCGTTGGCTCGTCGAAGATGAACAGGCGTGCGCCGTGGCTGAGCCATTTGCCGATGACGACCTTTTGCTGGTTGCCGCCGGACATGCTGGACGCAAGCACACGGCGGCTCGGGGTCTTGATTGAAAGATTACGAATCTGCCGGTCGGAATTCTCCGATTCCTCGCTGTGGCTGATGACCGGGCCTTTGCTCAGCCTCTTGAAGACCGGCAAGTTGATGTTGAGACTGATAGACAGGTTGAGGCAGAGCCCCTGATCGCGGCGGCTCTCGGGCGCAAGCGCGATCCCGAGCTCCATCGCCGTGCGTTCGTTCTTGATAGCGACCTGCTTGCCCATCCAGCGGACTTCGCCGGCAGTCGTCTTTTCACGGCCGTAGAGGCCGAGTGCGAATTCGCTGCGTCCTGCCCCGATCAGGCCGTAAAGCCCGACGATCTGGCCGGCCTTCACGGTCAGCGATACGTTCTCGAAACCGGGCCCCGAAAGCCCGCGCACATCAAGGATCGTTTCGCCGATCGGAATTTCTTCCTTGTGATAGATCTGTTCGATCGAGCGGTTGATCATCAATGCGATCAACTCCGCCTCGTTCGTCTCGCCGATCGCGCGCGTGCCGACATGGATGCCGTCGCGCAGCACCGAGACGCGGTCGGCAAGTTCGAAAACTTCTTCCATGCGGTGGCTGATGTAGACGATCGTTACGCCTTCGCCCTGCAGGCGACGGATGAGCTTGAAGAGTTGTGCAGATTCCTGTCGGGTAAGATAAGCGGTCGGCTCGTCGAAGATGAGAAACTGCGTACCGCGCATAGCTGCGCGTGCCGTTGCAACGAGCTGCTGCTGGCCGATGGTGAGCTCACTCAGCAGGACATTTGCCGGCAGGCCGAAGCCGAGATCGTCGAGGACGGCCTGTGCCATCTTGACCATCTGCTTCTTTCGCATGAGGCCGTACTGGTTGACTTCGTCGCCGAGAAAGAGATTGGCCGCAACCGTCAGGTGGGGGCAGAGCACCACCTCCTGGTGGACGGCGTTGATGCCGCGCGCGATCGCCTCGTTCGGCGTCGCAAGTGCAACGGGATGGCCGCACCAGAAAACTTCCCCGGCGGTTCGACTGATCACACCGGTCAACAGCTTAATGAGGGTTGATTTGCCCGCACCGTTTTCGCCGACTATCGCGTGAATTTCGCCGGCCAGAAAGGTCATCGTCGCAGGCTTTAGCGCTTGGACATAGCCATAATTCTTCTGCAATGCCCTGAGCTCGAGGATCGGTGAGCCCGCAGGAATGCGGTTTGCCTCTTTCAGTGTCGCGCTGTCGTCGTGGCGATGACTGACCTCTTCCAGGCTCATGGACGTCTCCTCCTCACGAATTGCTGTCTCCTCCACCAGCGATCCGCGCCCCTCGGGCAAACGATAACACAGGTGAAGAAAAGGCTGCGCGGAATTTCTCGCGCGCAGCCTTGGCTCGTGTTTACTGGATCTTCGGATTGATCAGCGCTTCGATCTTCGGGTCGCTCATATTCGCCTTGGTGACGAGGTTTGCGCCGGTGTCGACGTTTTCTTCGACCTTCTCGCCCTTCGAAACCGCAAGCGCGGTCTTTATGCCGTCATAACCCATGCGATAGGGATCCTGCACGACGAGACCCGCCAGCGAACCTTCCTTCAGGAAGCCGACGGTCTTTTCGTCGCTGTCGAAGGCGATGACCTTGATCTTGTCGCCGAGCTTGTTTTCAGCGATCGCTTGGCCAACACCCTGCCCCAGGATCAGGTTGGAGGCAAAAACCCCGACGAGATTCGGGTTGGCGGTGATCAGGTCGGTCATCATGTTGAGGCCGGTCGTTGCCTGGCCGTCACCGTATTTGTCGGCAATGACCTTCAGGCCGGGATACTTGGTCTTCACCTGATCCAGGAAGCCTTCGCGGCGCTGCTCGAGTGAGCCGACGCCCGGAAGATTGGTGAGGATCACAACTTCACCCTCTTCCTTGCCCGTCATTTCCTTGATGGCTGCGGCCAGACCGTCAGCTGCAATACGGCCGCCCTGAACGTTGTCCGTCGTCAGGAACGACTTGAAGGCCTTGGAATCGGCACCAGAGTCGATACCGATGATCGGAACCGATTTGGCCGCTTCGTCGATCGGCTTTCCGAGTGCCTTGAATTCGGTCGGCGAAATGACGACGGCAGCGGGTTTGCCGGCGACGGCGTTTTCAAGAATGCTGATCTGGCCATTGATGTCGGATTCGGCCTGCGCGCCAAGTTCCGGGACGTTGACGCCGAGATCCTTGCCGGCCTTGCGGGCGCCGGCGAGCACGATCTGCCAGTAGAAGGACGTCGTATCCTTGACGATGATCGGGATCGTCACGTCGGCTGCGAAGGATGGGACCGGCATTGCAGTTGCGATGACGGCGGCGCCCGCGAGGGCCGTGAAGGCTCGGCGAGACAGAATGGATTTCATGCGCATGTGGGTTCTCCTCTCAAGGTGCGTTCTCCTCCAAGAAACCAGACCGCTGAACGCAGGCGGACGATTTTTATCTATAAAAAACATTTGCCGAAGGAAACTAGCCGAGACCTTTCCAAATTGCAAGTGGCTAAAGGCCGGCTGCGGCTGTTTCGACTATACTCTCAAGCTCCTGTTTTTAAATAAATTAAACTGCATTCTAAAACAAATATCAGCCGCGATAGATTTCATGCGGATGCACGACGCCTTTCTTCAGAATAAGGTTTCCGTACAGCCGGAATTCGGTCGTCGCGACGATATAAGCCGCCTTCCTGGCGTGCTCGTAGAATGCGAAGCGTTCAAGCTGCGCGATCCGGAAATCGCCCGCCCGCCTGCTCACAATCTCCTGGAATTCGGCGCAAACCTCCGGCATGGCGCCGGGATTGCCGACGACCTCCATGCGCCATGCCGTTTCCGGAACGAACGTGTCCAGCGGCATATGTGTCAGGATCGCTTCGGCCATCTCGGTCGCCGTTACGCCATCGGCACGAATGACATCCGGTCCCATGGTGCTCGAGGGAAAGTTGGCGTCCGCGATGACAATGTCGTCGCCGTGCCCCATGCACGCTATGGCGCGCAGAAGATCCGGGCTGAGGACGGGATGAATTCCTTTGAGCATCGTCTGGTCCTTAAACGCGCACCGCGTGTTCGCCGAGCGGCGGCGCGACGAGTGTTAGGTGGTCGAATTCAGGGAAGATCGTGTCGGGTAGCGCGGGCTCGAAGAGCTCCATGTTGCGCTTGAGGCTGGATGCCTTTGCCGTACCGATCAGCACGGAAGAAACGGCTGGCTCGCGGAGCGGGAATTGCAGCGCCGGGGCCGCGAGCACAACGCCGTGGCGTTTGGCGATGTCTTCCATCGCGCCCACCTTGGCAAGCACGTGCGGTGTCGCGGGCATGTAGTCGAAATGCGAGCCCGGCACTGGACCGGTCGCAAGGATGCCGGAGTTGAAGACGCCGCCGACTACCAGAGATGTGCCTTTCTTGCGGCAGAGCGGCAGGAGCTCCGCCACGGCGGAGCGATCGAGCAAGGTATAGCGCCCGGCCATGAGGATGGCGTCGATGTCGGCGTTGCGCATGACATCGAGACAGACTGGAACCTCGTTGACGCCCAGGCCGAAAGCCTTGATCGCGCCCGATGACTTCAGCTCTTCCAGCGCCTTGATGCCGGAGTTGAGAAATTTTTTCAGGTGGACGGCATTCTTTTCGGCACCGTGCGTGTAGGTGCCGATGTCGTGGACATAGAGAATATCGACGCGATTGAGCCCCAGCCGCGCATAGCTGAAATCGACCGATCGCATGATGCCGTCATAGGAATAGTCGTAATCGGCATCGAAGGAGAGCGGGTCGACATAGCTGTAGTCCGGCACCGTACCTGTCGGCACGGGCCGCAAAAGCCGGCCAACCTTGGTCGAGAGCACGTATTCGCTCTCGGGCTTTGCCCTCAGGAAATCGCCCACGTGGCGCTCGGCAAGGCCGAGGCCGTACCAGGGGGCTACGTCGAAATAGCGGATGCCGCTCGCCCAAGCAGCTTCCAGCGTTTCCATTGCCTGTTCGCGCGGGCAGGCACGGTAAAGGCCACCCAGGGCCGCGGCACCGAAACTGATTTCGGTGACCTTGAGTTCCGTCTTGCCGATTTTCCTCGTCTTCATCTTCCCTCCCCGTGAAGAGCCGATCTCTGTTAGAGCGTTGCCCCCAGATGCCACGGTACAAATTCGTTGTCGCCGTAGCCGAACTCCTCGCTTTTCGTCTTCTTGCCGGAAGCCGTATCGATGATCAGGTCGAAAATTTCGCGCCCCTTGCCGCTGATCGTCGCATCGCCGGTGGCGATCGTGCCGCAATCGATATCCATGTCCTCTTCCATCGAAGCATAGAGCGCCGAATTGCTGGAGAGCTTGATCGAGGGCGCGGGACGACAGCCGAAACAGCTGCCGCGGCCGGTTGTGAAGGCGATCATGTTTGCGCCGCCTGCAACCTGCCCCGTTGCGGAAACCGGGTCGTATCCGGGCGTATCCATAAAAACGAGTCCCGGTGCAGTCACGCGTTCGGCATAGCTGTAGACCGCCGTTAGCGGAGACCGGCCACCCTTGGCGACGGCACCGAGCGATTTTTCAAGAATGGTCGTCAATCCGCCGCGCTTGTTGCCGGGTGAGGGGTTGTTGTCGAGCGAGGCACCATGCAGCCCGACATATTTCTCCCACCAGGCGATCTTGTCGTCGAGCTTGCTGGCCACGTCCTCGTTGATCGCGCGGCTGCGCAGCAGATGCTCAGCGCCGTAGATTTCCGAGGTTTCGGAAAGGATTGCCGTACCGCCGGCTGCGGCCAGAAGATCGGCTGCGACGCCGAGCGCCGGATTGGCAGTAATACCCGAAAAGCCGTCCGACCCACCGCATTGCAGGCCGATGATGATCTCGCTGATGGGGATCGACGTGCGCCGCTCCCTACCGACATCGGCGGCGATCTCCCGGAGCATCCCCATGGCGCGTTCGACGGCCCGCCGCGAGCCGCCGGCATCCTGAATGTTGAAGTGCCGCTTGGCATTGCCGGCACCGCTTTGGCCGTAGAGCGTCAGCTGGTTTACTTCGCAGCCAAGTCCGATCATCAGCACGCCACCGAAATTGACATGGCGCGTGTAGCCCGCAAGCGTGCGGTGAAGGACCGAAATGCCGTCACCCGTCGAGCTCATGCCACAGCCCTGGTCATGCACGATCGGCACGAAGCCGTCGATGCCCTCGTAATACGGCAGGATAGTGCGATTGGCCTCGTCTGCAATCGCGCGGCAGACGGTGGTGGAACAGTTCACGCTGGCGATGATGCCGATATAGTTGCGGGTCGCCGCCCGGCCATCCGCACGGCGGTAACCCATGAAGGTACGCGCGCGGTCTTCCGCGGTCGCCGCTTCCGGCGCGGAATTCGCAGTTGCCGCCAGACGGTCGTTCTCGAAATGCAGGTTATGGCTGTGGATATGATCGCCGGCCTTCACCTCGGCAGTCGTGCGGCCGATCGCCTGGCCATATTTCACCACCGGTGTGCCGATCGGGATGTCGGCGATCGCAACCTTGTGGCCAGGTTCGATTTTTTGCCGGGTCCTTATACCTGCGACGGTCGCTCCGGCTTCGATCGCTGCTGTTGCGACGGCGACGTTATCTCCAGCAGAAAGGATGAGCCAAGGCAGTTTGTCCAATTGTCTTCTCCCTGAGGAATGCGCCCGCTGCATCGGCAAAATGCGCATTGATTTTGTTTTTTATCTACAATAAACATTTTCAAGTCAACGGGAATATTGTTCCTTTGGTCAAGGGAGGCAAACGGCCGCAGATGGCCAGGAAATAGGATAAAGGTCGCAGTCGATTAGCTCCTGCGCGCTTTAAACTTCGCAGGTTGCAAAGTTTAAAGGCACGAGGAAAGAGCGGGGTAACATGGCAAGGCAGAATACGGTCTTCAAGGAAGCCTATAACAGGTATGCTGCTGCTCTGCGCCCGGATGCCGCCTTGCCTTCCGAACCCGAAATCGCCGCGCAGCTCGGCATCAGCCGCAGCACGGCCCGCGCGATTTTGACCCGCCTGAACGACGAAGGCATCATCCGGTGGAACAAGCGCCAGAAGATCGTGCTGCGCGTTCCCACCGAAAACGACCTCTTTCCGTCCGAAGAGACGGATTCGCTGCACGACATCATCGAGCGCAGCTTCATGCAGCGCATTCTGTCGGACGATGCCGCGCCCGGCATGCAGATCAACGAGCTGGAACTGGCTCGTGAGATCGGCACCGGCACGACCAGCGTGCGCGAATTTCTCATCCGCTTCTCGCGCTTCGGCCTCATCGAAAAGCGGCCGAACAGCCACTGGATCCTGAAAGGCTTCACCCGCGAATTTGCACTGGAACTCGCGGACGTCCGCGAAATGTTCGAGCTCCATTCGGCCACCGAATTCGGCAAGCTGCCGCCCGAAAGCGAAGCCTGGGCGGCGCTGGCCGAAATCAAGGCCGAGCATCATGCGATGCTCAACGATTTCGATGCGCGCTACAAGGAATTCTCAGCTCTTGACGAGCGCTTCCATCTCCTGATCCACGGCGCCGCGAAAAACCGGTTTATCGCGGACTTCTACGATGCGATCGCGATCATCTTCCACTATCACTACCAATGGAACAAGGCGTTCGCCCGCCAGCGCAACGGACGCGCCATTCACGAACATCTCGACTATATCGCGGCACTGGAATCGCGCGATCAGGCGGCAATCGACTTCTCGTGCCGCCTGCACCTGCGTTCTGCACGCCAGACCCTTCTTCAGTCGCTGCCGCAGAATCCTGCCGAGCCGCCTCCAGCTTAGGCAGGCGCAGTCGGCGCGTGGATCTAATGGGCGGTATAGGCACCGTCCACGAGATGGTAGCTTCCAGTGATGAAGCTTGCTTGTTCGGACAGGAGGAAGCACACGAGGGCTGCGACCTCCTCCGGCCTGCCTCGCCTGCCCATCGGCTGAAGCGCTTCCATGCGCCGGCTTCCCGCTATCGCCAGATGCTCGGTCAAAAGCGGCGTTTCGATCCAGCCGGGGCCGACGGCATTGATGCGGATGCCCAGTCTCGCATATTCGATTGCGGCAACCTTGGTCAGGCCGACAACCCCGTGCTTGGCGGCTGTATAGGCTGCTGTAAATGGCAATCCAACCGAACCGAGGGCGGAAGACATGTTGACGATGGCCCCTCCGCCGCGTTGCAGCATGGCGGCAATTTCATGCTTCATGCAGTAGAAGACGCCGTTCAGGTTGACGTTCATCAGGTTGTGCCAATTGTCGAGCGGGTAGTCTGCTGTCGCCTTTCGGGGGCCGTCTATGCCTGCATTGTTAACCGCCAGATGCAGACCGCCGCATGTCTCGACAGCGTAGGCGATCAGCTTTTCCACAGCCCCGGCATCCGTGACATCGACCGCAAAGTCCCGCGCCCGCCCACCTTTTGAACGGATCTCCGCGGCAAGGTTGCGTGCGGCCTCAGCATCGAGATCGGCAATGACAACCTCTGCTCCCTCGTCAGCGAGCTGCCGGCAAATGGCTGCACCTATACCGGACCCTCCGCCGGTTACGAGCGCGACTTTCCCCGTGAAGTCAGGCTTCGTCATCAAGTCCCTCCTCATTATCCCTGCTACTAATCGAGCAGAGGCATGCCATTGATGCAAGACCTTTCATAACCGCAAGCAACGCGCCCGCTCGTTCTGCGAGCCCTTCACCAACCATGCGCCCTCCCGGCAGCGCCTCGGCCTTGAAGGACGGCAGCGCAGGTTCAAGGCGAACGACAGCGTTTGCACCTTTCACCTTTTACGCGAGGCTTGGCCGGTTGGCGCCGGGATGTTAAGAGGAAGAATAGGGTCGATCGATTGCTTAGCAGGTAGAGATGGAAAAAAAACACGTTGCGCGCCGGGGGCTCCTGCTGGGCAGTCTGGCGTTGATGGTATCTGGTTGCGCTTCAACGACGGGATGGCAGGTGGGGTCGATGTTTTCGTCGACGCCGCGAATCAGCTCTCGCTACCGGCGGCGGCGCGTGCCGTATGACGGAAGCGAGCCGCCTGGGACGATCGTGGTCAACACCTACGAGCGTTACCTTTATCTGGTGGAAGGCGGCGGCGAGGCCCTGCGCTATGGCGTTGCAGTCGGCGAAGAGGGCC
>NZ_JABEPH010000103.1:0-16500 GCF_013004495.1 Rhizobium sp. SEMIA 4085 | reverse complement strand
TCGGACCGTTGAAGCCGGAAAATGACCAGCTCAGCGACATTTCCGGCGATCAGATGGTCCTGGTTCACGACAATCCGACGTTCGCCGAGCCGCATGATGCAACGATCGTCCACAATTCAAAGATCAATCCGGTCAGCACGTGGAACCGCGAAGACCCGTTCTTCGCTGACGCAGTCAAACAGGCAAAGGCCGACAAAATCGACCTTCTGTCGGACTCTCAGGTGATCCGCGACGGAAACAAGGTGCGCGTCTACATGACGTCGGCAGCACCGGCTTTTGGTCTGGACAGCTTCAACGTCAGGGAAGGCGACGAAGTCACGGTCTATGTGACCAATATCGACGACGTCGAAGATCTGACGCATGGATTTGCCATCGTCAACTACGGGATCAACATGGAAGTCGGACCCCAGGCGACCGCGTCGGTGACCTTCAAGGCCGACCGGCCAGGCGTGTGGTGGTACTATTGCTCCTGGTTCTGCCATGCCATGCACATGGAAATGAAGGGCCGCATGTTCGTCGAGCCGAAGCAGGCGTGATGCGGCATCTGCTCACCATCGGGATACTTGGAATGGCGGCGGCCTCGGCCGCCATTCCGGCTGCTGCGGCCGAACATACCATCGGCCGCGCGCAGGCCCGTACCCTTCAGTCAGTTCTGGATGCCTCCGCCGCAGGTGACGTCATCCGGCTGACACCCGGTCAGTATGAAGGGCCGTTGCGCCTCAATGTGCCGGTAAGACTTGAAGGCGAGCCGGGCGCTATCCTTCTGGGCCCCGGCAAGGGCAGCGTGGTGACGGTCACCGCGCCCGCAGCGGTGGTGCGCGGGCTGGAAATCCGCGGTTCCGGCCGCGACCTCGCTGGTATGGATTCAGGTGTATTCGTCGCTGCCTCGGCAAAGGGCGCGCTTATCGAAAACAACCGGATCATCGGCAATCTGACGGGCGTTTACCTCCATGGCGCAGCGCAGGCGATCGCACGCGGCAATCATATCGTCGGCATGAATGGCGACCGTATGAGTGAGGCGGGCAATGGCGTGACACTGTGGAATGCACCCGGCGCTCAGGTCATCGACAACAATATCAGCTTCGGACGAGACGGCATTGCGACAAACTCCAGCAAGCGAAACGTCTTCAAGGGCAATCGTTTCCGCAATCTGCGCTTTGCCATCCACTACATGTATACCAATGACAGCGAGATCAGCGACAACGTCTCGAGCGGTAACCTCGTCGGTTACGCAATCATGTTTTCCAGCCGGCTGAAGATCGTCAACAACATGTCGGATGGCGATCGAGATCATGGACTTCTGCTGAATTTTGCTAATGGCTCGACGGTCACCGGTAATACGGTGCGCGGTCGCCTGCAGGCCGCCGATCGCTGGGTGATGGGAGGCACTCGGGCCGACGACAATGACTTGCCGAAGATCGCCGAGCAGGCCGGCCGGGTCGATGAAACCGGACAACGGCTTGGACCGGAGAAATGCGTCTTCATTTATAACGCCAACAAGAACACCTTCACCGACAATGTCTTCGAAGGCTGCTCGATCGGCATTCATTTCACCGCCGGGTCCGAGGGCAATGCCATTACCGGCAACGCCTTCATAGCCAATCGAAACCAGGTAAAATATGTCGGCACGCGCTATCTCGATTGGTCGAAAAACGGGCAAGGCAATTATTGGAGCGATAACCCGGCTTTCGATCTCAATGGTGACGGCCTGGGCGACAGTCCCTATCGCCCCAACGATATCATCGACCAGGTGCTATGGACCTCTCCCCAGGCGAAGGTCCTCACAAGCAGCCCGGCGGTCCAGGTAATCCGATGGGCGCAATCCCAGTTTCCTGCGCTATTGCCCGGCGGTGTTGTCGATAGCCGGCCGTTGATGGCTCCGCCCGACAGGAAGGACAAAACACCATGACAACTTCGGTATGCTTGACGCAAACAAGCAAAAGCTATGGCAAGTTCGCCGCAGTCAGCGACATTTCGTTATCACTGGGCGAAGGCGAGACGATCGCGCTCGTCGGCCACAACGGTGCTGGAAAAACCACGATCATCAAGCTGATCCTGGGGCTGATTAGGCCGACGTCGGGCAAGGTGCGCGTTCTCGGCGAAGATCCGGTGACTGGCAATGCCGGTGTGCGCCGCCGTCTCGGCTACCTGCCGGAAAGCGTATCATTTCACCTTGCGCTCACGGGCCGCGAGATCTTGGCATTTTACGCCCGTCTCAAGCGGATCCGGCTTACAACAACGCACGACCTCTTCGACCGCGTTGGTCTTGCTGAAGGCGCCGCCGATCGGCCGGTCCGCACCTATTCGAAAGGCATGCGGCAAAGACTGGGCCTGGCGCAGGCCCTGCTCGGCGAGCCGCGTATCCTGCTGCTTGATGAACCGACAAGTGGGCTGGATCCGGCACTCAGACGAAATTTCTATGATCTCGTCTCCGAGCTGCGCTCAAAAGGCACAACGGTGCTTTTGTCATCGCACGCGCTCACCGAGCTGGAGGACCGGGCGGACCGTGTGATCATCGTCAACGGCGGCCTCAAGATTGCCGACGGAACCCTTGAGGACCTGCGGCAGATCGCCCGGCTGCCCACGCGCAGTCGATTCAAGCCGCGCCACGATGCCGCACGTGGTCACCGGGCCACCGGCAATTTCTCATGGGCACGCACCGCGGACGGCTCCCTGGAGCCGGATACGCCACACGAACAGAAAATTGCTGCCCTTTCCTGCGTCACCGCCGATCCTCAAGCCGTGGCAAGCCTGACGATCATGGAGCCGACGCTCGATGATCTCTATGCACATTTTCTCAACGGACAGGGCACGAGACAATGACGAACATACTGATCATCGCCGGCAAAGAAATTCAGGAGGGAATGCGAAATCGCTGGGTCTTGGCCATGACCATCCTTCTTGCCGCCCTGGCCCTCACCCTGTCATTCCTTGGCAGCGCGCCGACCGGACATGTGGGGGTCAATCGGCTCGACATCGTCATCGTCAGCCTCTCAAGCCTGACGATCTTCCTCGTGCCGTTGATCGCGCTCTTGCTCTCCCATGATGCAATCGTCGGTGAGATGGAGCGCGGAACGATGCTGCTGCTGCTGAGCTACCCGCTCGGGCGGCGTCAGGTGATTTTCGGCAAATTTCTAGGACATCTCGCGATCCTTGCCTTTGCCACGCTTTGCGGCTATGGCGCCGCAGCGGCAGCCCTTGCCTTGACCGGAACGGCAATCGCTGCCAGCAGCTGGTGGGCCTTCGCGTCAATGGTCGGCTCATCGATATTGCTTGGCG
Organism: Rhizobium sp. SEMIA 4085; assembly: GCF_013004495.1. NCBI lineage: Bacteria > Pseudomonadati > Pseudomonadota > Alphaproteobacteria > Hyphomicrobiales > Rhizobiaceae > Rhizobium > Rhizobium sp. SEMIA 4085. The sequence goes on along the minus strand of NZ_JABEPH010000103.1, from coordinate 13,221 downwards.
CAGTCTTCATCGCCATCGGGTATTTGATGAGTACGTCGGTCGGCGAGCGCAGCACCGCGGGTGGTATCGCCATCGGCATATGGCTGTTCTTCGTCATGCTTTACGACATGGCGCTGCTTGGCATGCTCGTGGCGATGCAGGGTCACGGCATTCCAGGCGGGCTGCTCGACGTGTTGTTGGTGATCAACCCGACGGATGCCTACCGTCTTCTCAATCTTAGTTCCGGCGGGGCTGGATCGCTCTCAGGAATGAGTGGCGTTGCCGCAAACGCGACGCTGACACCCGCGCTGCTGCTTTTAGCGCTTGGTCTCTGGACGCTGGTGCCACTGACGCTCGCCACATTGCGTTTCTCCAGGAGAGAATTATGAAAAGGACAAATTTGGCTGCGATGATAACCGCGGTGCTGCTGCTTGTAGGCTGTGAGAAAACCGAAACTGCGGCACCTCCAGCCATGCTGCTGACGTCACAAGCCGTCGACCACTACTGCGGCATGACTGTTCTGGAGCATCCAGGGCCTAAGGGACAGATCATTCTTCAAAGCCGTGACGAGCCCGTGTGGTTCACATCCTCGCGGGACGCGGTCGCATTCACCAAGCTTCCGGAAGAACCGAAGGACATTGCGGCCATCTACGTCTCCGACATGAGCCGCGCATCAAGCTGGGAGCATCCTGGCAACGACAACTGGATCGACGCCCGAGGCGCCCACTATGTGATCGATAGCAGCTTGCGCGGTGGCATGGGCGCAGCCGAAACCGTCCCGTTTTCGAGCCGTGAGGCTGCGGCGGCGTTCGCGGTGAAGAACGGCGGCAAGATCGTCGGCTTCGAAGAGATCCCCGAGAGCTATGTTCTGGGAGCCGACACAAGTGCCGGAGCCGGACACGGCGACACGAACAATGAGGAAGGGAGCGCGATCAGTGGCTAGTCTTTTTACCCGCCGGCGCGCCATCGCGATCTTTGCCGCTGCTGCCGGCCTGCCGCTCCTTCGATCGGCCGATCCTGCCGGCGCAGCAGTCGATGCCGTCGTTTGGAGGGGACAGGCATTGGGGGCACAGGCCACGCTGATCCTCCACGACGACAATCGCAGCCACGCCGCAACGTTGATTGCGCAGGTGGTGGCAGAAGTCGAGCGGCTCGAGACGATCTTCAGTCTCTACCGCAGGGATTCTGCGCTCTGCGAGCTCAACCGCGTTGGCGGACTGGCAGCGCCGCCGGCCGAAATGATCGCACTTCTCGATGCGTGCCAAACCTATTGGCAGACGACCAAAGGTTTGTTCGATCCGACAATCCAACCTCTTTGGGAACTTTATGCTCATCATTTCTCGGTCCCGGGCGCCGATGCGGATGGGCCTCCGGCCGCGCACTTGAAGGCGTCGCTGGGGCGCATCGGCTTCGATGCCGTCAGGTTCAACCGCGATCGGATTGCTTTTGCCCGCCCCGGCATGGCGATATCGTTGAACGGCGTTGCCCAGGGTTTCATAACCGATCGGGTCGTCGATATTCTACGCAATGCCGGCGTCACCAGCAGTCTCGTCAACATGGGCGAGGATCGGGCAGTCGGCGCTCAGGCGGACGGCAGTCCGTGGCGCATCGGGCTTGCATCACAGGAAGACAGCATCAGACCAGCTGCTGTGCTAGAGATTACCAATCAAGCCGTGGCGACTTCGAGCGCAGCCGGTTTTCATTTCGACGTGTCCGGCCGCTTCGGACATATTCTCGATCCGCGCTCTGGAGCCGCCCCGCAGCTCTATCAGCGCGTGAGCGTCGTCGCCAAAGAAGCGGCCACCGCGGATGCACTGTCGACCGCCATGAGCTTGGCGGCGCCGCAACAGATCCCGGACATGCTTGCCCCTTACAGCGAGGCGAGCGTCGAATTGGTGACGATGTCGGGCAAACACCTTCGTTTCTGACCAACAGTCAGCGCGGCGCCTGCAGCCCCACTTTTTTCATGCCACTTGCGTCTTGGGCTTTGATCCATCTCAAAGTCGAGGATCGGCTTTCCCTGTAACCTACTTCCCATGACACCAACAATGGGTGGGAGGACAGCCATGCGCGTCAACTCTATTATGACATCGACGGTTATTACGATCCAATCGACGGCGACGGTCGCTGAGGCAGCAAATCTCATGTTGAGCAATCGTATCAGCGGCCTGCCGGTCGTTGATTTGCAGGGCGCACTCGTTGGTCTCATCAGCGAAAGCGATCTTCTACGGCGCAGCGAGCTTGATACCGAGCGCCAGCGCTCGTGGTGGCTGGCACTGCTGGCCAGCCCCGGAAAGGTTGCCGAGGAATACGTCCGGGCACATGCTAGGAAAGTCAAGGAAGTCATGTCCACACCGGTTAAGACGGCATCCCCCTACATGACGCTTGGCGAGGCAGCCGACCTGATGGAAAAGTCGAAGGTAAAACGTTTGCCAGTGGTGGCGAATGGGCAGCTTGTCGGCATCGTTACGCGCTCGGATTTTCTAAAGCCGCTGCGTGAACCGCCAGTAGAACCGGGTCAACCGCTATCCGACGCAGCCATCGCTGCGGCGATTGCGAAAGAGCTGGCTGCTCAATCATGGGCCAAAAATGGCCTTATCCGTGCCAACGTCAAGAATGGTGTCGTGACGCTCAGCGGATCGGTGCTGGACGAGCGCGAGCGCGGCGCTGCGATCGTGGCAGCCGAGAACTTCCCGGGTGTCAAGATGGTGCGCGATCAGCTTGCCTGGATTGATCCGAGCTACGGAATTGTCGTCCAGGCACCATAGGCTGCCGCCTTTAGGCGCCCTGCCCACGGCTGTACAGTTTGACGGGAGTTAATCTCATGGCACTGTCGCTTCGGAATATGACGCAGGCAGAATGCGTATCATTGATTGAACAGTCACGGTACGGTCACCTCGCCTGTTGCAGCAATGATCAGCCCTACATCGTGCCAGTCTACTTCTCCTACGACAAAGGGATCCTTTACAGCTTCTCGATGCCGGGGCAAAAAGTTGATTGGATGCGGGCGAACAATAAGGTTTGCCTGCAGATTGATCATGTCAGCAACGTCGGCTGGCAAAGTGTCATCGTCATGGGAAAGTATGAGGAGTTCCCGGATACCGACCTGCTGCACAGCGAGCGTCTGCATGCCTGGTCTCTGCTGCAGAGGCATTCGGATTGGTGGGAAATGGGATCGCTCAAGCCGGAACCACAGGCGGCGCGATCCCATTCTCCTCATGTCTTCTATGGTATCTTGATAAGGGAAATGGCGGGACGAGCGGCGCTTTCGAGCGATGGAACCGCAAAAACCGTTTGACGAAAGGAGATTCCATGCGGGCTGCTGCTTGCTGTCCTCGGCTTGGGTTTCGTGACAATCGGCATTGCCGCCATCTTCGCGCCGCTGCTGCCGAGGATACCGTTCCTGATCCTTGCAGCTGCGGTCTTTTCCCGTTCCTCCCCGCGCTTTGAACGCTGGCTGCTTGCCCATCCCCGCCTCGGAAAGCCGCTGCAGGCCTGGTGCCGCGAAGGGGCGATCCGGCGCCGACATAAGCTTGTCGCCGGTGTCTCGATGGCTTGCAGCTTTGCAATCCTGCTTGTGTTTTTCAGACCGCTGGAATTCTGATGGCGGCTGCCGCGATTTATGTCGCGTCGAGGCGCGAGCCGCAGCGCTGAAAAACATGCCTACGCGACTTAAACTTAGATGATTGCTTAGAATGCTTCCGCGTGAACGTCTTCCAAAGCTCGGCTGAGATCGTCGATTGGAGAGTGGCCCGCCATCTTCTTTCCTTCTAGCTCCTTTGGCATTTTCCAGCCTGGATCAATTCCCTCCATGTTGGGAAGCTCGTGTGCGATGCCCTTGTGGCAGTCGATGCAGGTTGCCCCGCCAGACAAGAGATAGCGGGTGTGGATATCGGCGGCGCGTTGCGTCTGCTTCTGCAGATCCATCGCCGTCGACGAATGGCAGTTCCGGCACTCGAGGCTGTCATTGGCCTTCAGGCGTGCCCATTCATGTTGCGCCAGTTCAAGCCGTTTTGCCAGAAACTTTGGCCGTGTGTTGATCGTCCCGAAGATCTTGCCCCAGACCTCCTTGGAGGCTTGCATCTTGCGGGCAATCTTGTCTGTCCATTGATGCGGCACGTGGCAATCGGGACAGGATGCGCGAACTCCGGAACGGTTGGAGAAATGAATGGTGCGGGTAAGCTCCTGATAAACATTGTCGCGCATCTCGTGACAGGAGGCGCAGAATGGTTCAGTGTTAGTAAGTTCCAGCGCCGTGTTGAATGCGCCCCAGAAGATGACCCCGCCAACGAAGCCTCCAAGCGTAAGGAAGCCTAGACTGAGGGTTGCGGCAGGCGTGCTCAGTATCCGCCAGGCCCAAAGAACGACTTTTTTGATCCAGGCGATCATCGCATTACTCACTTCCGGCCGGTTTGAAGCCCATTTCGCTCATGTCCTTGAAGCGATTGGGCACGAGGGGCCCGGTATCGGCCTGTGGCACGTGGCAGGCAGTACAGAAGTATCGCCTCGGTGAAACGTCCGCGAGCATTTGGCTGTCGCGGGTCATGTAATGCGTTACGCTGATCATCGGCGCGCCGGAATCTTGCGTGAACTCGCGCTTGTGGCACGTCAGGCACCGGTTGGCGTTCACCGACAGTTCGTAGCCTTCGATCGAATGCGGGATGACTGGCGGCTGATCCGGGTAAGCGCGCATCTTGCGCTGGTCATCGACGACCCATTTCGGCAACGGTTCGGCCGCGCCGTTTTCCATCGAGGGCGTCGGCCCCTCGAGTTGAGGCACCATCTGCCGAACCACCTGAGCGATCGCTGTCGTCGTGACAAACAGGACAAGGCCTGTCACGACCAGCATCCATTTTGGTCGTCCTCTCATAAGGCGACGGGAAGAATTTTGACCGCGCATTTCTTGAAATCCGTCTGTTTGGAGATGGGGTCGGTTGCGTCGAGCGTAACTTTGTTGATGAGCTGGCTGGCATCAAACCAAGGGACGAAGATGACGCCCGAGGGCATGCGGTTACGTCCTCGGGTTTCGATGCGCGAGCGGATTTCGCCGCGCCTGGACACGATCCTGACTTCGGCGCCCTGATTGATGCCGCGCTTGCGGGCATCGTCCGCGTTCATGAAGCAGCGAGCGCCGGGGAATGCCTTATACAGTTCCGGCACCCGCATGGTCATCGAGCCGGAATGCCAATGCTCGAGCACCCTCCCCGTCACCAGCCAGAAATCATATTCATCGTCGGGAGACTCGGCCGGCGGCTCGTACGGAACAGTGAGGATCACGGCCTTGCCGTCCGGGCGCCCGTAGAAGCGCACGCCCTCGCCCGGCTTCACATATGGATCGTAACCCTCGCGGTAGCGCCACTTGGTTTCCTGTCCATTGACCACGGGCCAACGCAATCCGCGTTCCTGGTGATATCGGTCGTAAGGTGCCAGATCATGGCCGTGTCCACGTCCGAATGAGGCATATTCTTCGAACAATCCTTTCTGGATGTAGAAGCCGAATTCCCCGGCTTCGTTATTTTCGTAGTTCGGGTCGATCTCGCTTGTTGGGAAATGGTCGACCTGGCCGTTTTTGAACAGGACCTCGAAAAGGGTCTTGCCGCGATAGTCGGGGTGCTTGTCGAGAATCTCTTTCGGCCAGACCTCGTCGGTCGTGAACCGCTTCGAAAACTCCGTTAGTTGCCAGAGATCGGACCGCGCCTCTCCTGGAGCCTGGACGAGTTGGTGCCAGACATGTGTCCTTCGCTCGGCGTTGCCGTACGCTCCTTCCTTTTCCACCCACATTGCAGCGGGAAGGATGAGATCGGCCGACATCGCCGTGATCGTCGGATAGGCGTCGGAAACGACGATGAAGTTATCGGGGTTGCGGTAACCCTGGTAGGTCTCATTCTTGGTATTGGGGGCTGCCTGGACATTGTTGTTGACCTGCACCCAGTAAAAATTCAGCTTGCCGTCCTTGAGCATGCGGTCCTGCTGAACGGCATGATAGCCCGGCTTGTCGGGAAGCAGGCCTTCGGGGAGCTTCCACAGCTCTTCGGCGTGATGCCGATGTTCGGGATTGGTGACAACCATGTCGGCTGGAAGGCGGTGCGCGAAGGTGCCGACCTCTCGCGCCGTCCCGCAGGCCGACGGCTGGCCGGTCAACGAGAAAGGGCTGTTTCCCGGCTCTGAGATTTTCCCGGTCAGCAGATGCAGGTTGTAGACCATCTGATTGGCCCAGACCCCGCGGACGTGCTGGTTAAAGCCCATGGTCCAGAGTGACATAACCTTCCGATTCGGATCCGCATAAAGTTCCGCGAGCTGCTCAAGGAAACCGGGATCGACGCCTGTCAGCTCAGCGGTCTTTTTGAGCGTGTAATCGGAGACGAACGTCTTAAACGCCGCGAAATCAATCGGCTCCATCTTGGTTGGATCACCCGCATTGACCGCTTTAAGTTCCAGCGGATCCTCAGGGCGTAGGCCGTAGCCGATGTTCTCCACGCCCTTCATGAAGGTCGTATGGTCGCGGACGAATTCCTCGTTGACCTTGCCGCTCGTGATGATGTGGTTGGCGATGTAGTTGAGGATGGCGAGATCAGTGCCGGGCGTGAAGATGATCGGAATGTCGGCAAGGTCCATGCTCCGATGCGTGAATGTTGACAGAACGGCAACGCGGACATGTGGCTGCCCGAGGCGGCGATCGGCGACGCGCGTCCAGAGAATCGGATGCATCTCCGCCATGTTCGAGCCCCAGAGCACGAAGGCATCGGCGTTCTCGAAATCGTCATAGCATCCCATCGGCTCGTCCATGCCGAAGGTGCGCATGAAAGCGTAGGCTGCAGATGCCATACAGTGTCGGGCATTCGGATCGAGGTTGTTGGAACGGAAGCCGGCCCGCATCAGCTTCGTGGCCGCGTAGCCCTCGAAGATCGTCCACTGGCCCGAGCCGAACATGCCGACCGCCGTCGGTCCTTTCTCCTTCAGCACCCTTTTGCACTGCTCGGCCATCAGGTCGAACGCATCGTCCCAGCTGACAGGCTCGAATTCTCCATCCTTGCTGTAGGCGCCATTTTTCTTGCGCATGAGCGGCGTTTTGAGACGATCCTCACCGTACATGATCTTCGACAAGAAATAGCCCTTGATGCAGTTCAGGCCACGGTTGACCTCCGCCTGCATGTCGCCGTGCGTGGCAACCACCTGCCCTTCCTTGACGCCGACCATGACACCACAGCCCGTTCCGCAGAAACGGCAGGGTGCCTTCGACCACTTTATCTCCAGCGCGCTGACGCCCCCCGGCACCGGTTGTGCGGCAGCAGGAAGCGCTATGCCGGCAGCGGCCGCCGCAATGCCGGCGGCCTGGGCCTTGAGAATGTCACGCCGCGTCAGTTCTCCCGTCATCGCTTCGCACCTCCTCCATCTCGACGTGCTCGAAAACCATGTTTGCCGCGATCACCCCGTCCAGAAGCGAGATTCGCGACAGGCATTCGCCAAGCATGCCCGTACTTGTTCCCTCGATGACGACGACGATCTTGCCGCCGGCATGAGCATGGATTTCGACGTTTTCCATCCTTGCGAGCGCGGCAAGCACGCCTTCGGTGCGGGCCGGCATCGTGGCGATCACAGCGCTTGAAATATGATAGGGCAACATCGGCTCAGACATCGGCAGCCTCCACGGCGCGTGCCCGAAGAGTGATCGCGCCGACGGGACAGACCTGCAGGCACGCGCCGCAGCCGCTGCACATCCCTCCGTTCAGCTCCGGAAGAAACGGGCTGCCGATGCGCGGGCGGAAACGGATGGCCTGGTCGGGACAGCTTTCGCCGCAGGACTGGCAGGCGATATCCTTCCTCGCCAGACAGCCTTCCGTAACGACAGCCACGTGGTTGAGGCGCTTCGGAGCCTCCTCTTGGAAAACCGGCTCCGGACAAGCGGCCTTGCATTCTCCGCAGAAGGTGCATTCACCGAATGCGAAATCGATGGAAGGCAAATCGTCGACCAGTCGGATGATGCTGGTGGGACATCGCTCCGCGCACAGCCCGCACCCGGTGCAGCTTTTAAGACCGTCGGCGGATGCGCCGGGCGGACGGATACGAGCTTGCCCGACAGCCGGGCGGCCCACGAGGAACTGACGACGGGGGAAAGATTCCGCTCGCATGACAAACCTCAATGCGCCGGCGGGCCGGGCGGCCCGAAGACGATTTGGAACATCCAGACGAGGAAGCCGTAGCCGCCAACCACACCGACAGCGACCAGCGGCCAGATGCCGAAAGCCAGGACGAGGAACGTCAGAAACTCGTTACGCCGCCGGGAACGAGCGCCCGTCGCAAGGGGTCGATTGGGAAAGGAGTCTGACACAACGATACCTCCTCAAGCGTCGGTAGAGAAGACTTGGCCGAAGCGTGCCGCATGGATGCTCGTGTCGGATCGATGGATGGGCTACCGATCACGCCCGCCCGTCTGTCTGCGCGTTTTCCGTCGTTCGACACTCCCACCTTAGCTAGCGGGCCGCAGTAGCGAAACAAGGGGCGAATGAAAGGCTGACACAAAGGAGACGACCCGAAATAGGTCGATGCCCATATGGCGTTTGGGACTCGAAGCATCCGTTGGCTGACTGATCGGCAGGAGCTTCTCGGAAGTCTATATCTGCATCGCCCGCAGGAGGCTCCACCAGAACATCAATCGAGCGATCAACTGCAGGGCATTTGCTGGGTCTCGGTTGGCACCTCGATGCCGCGGCAGACCTGAATTCGAGCTTTAAATGACGCATTAAAGGCAGGTAGCGTGAGAGGAAACCGCCGCCCATCCGCCGGCTTGACGAGCTTAAGTCGCCTTTTGCTGCCTGCTTGGTGTCCTTCGCCAGTCATTCATAGTTCGGTCTTGGTCGAAGCAATGTCGGGCCAAGCCGCGATAAAGCAGAGAAGTTTCAAAACCATTCGAACGCGACACGATCATGACAACACAAAAGACGAATATGAGAATGGAACTCGCACTTCTTCTCGCGCTCGCGACGCTTTGGGGTGCGTCCTACACGTTCATCAAAATCGGCGTGGAAACGATCCCCCCGGTGACACTGATCGCTGCCCGCACCTTGATGGCCGGCGCGATCCTTCTTGGCGTCATCAGGTTACGCGGATTGGCCTTGCCAAGGGACCCCGCGACATGGCGGCGTTTGCTATTTCAAGCCTGACTCAACAGCGTGATTCCATTCACATTGATTGCCTGGGCGGAACGGACCGTGGATGCCGGGCTTGCTGCGATTCTGAATTCGACGACGCCGATCTTCGCGTTCCTTTTGACGGTCCTTATCACGCGCCATGAACCAGTGACTGGCCGCAAGCTGTTCGGCGTTGTCACCGGCATTACCGGCACCAGCCTCATCATCGGCCTCGAGGCATTTCACGGGCTCGGCGATGAACTGCCGGCGCAGCTTGCCATTGTGGCGGCCACTGTCTGCTACGCTGGAGCCGCAATATTCGGTCGGGGTTTTAAGGGGCTTGACCCAATCATGCCCGCAGCGGGATCACTCATCTGCGGTGCGGTCATCCTCATTCCCGTCAGCCTTGTCATTGATCCGCCGTGGACACTGATGCCCTCTTCGGTATCGATCCTCGCATTGCTCGGTCTCGCGGTGTTTTCGACCGCCCTCGCGTTCGTCATCTATTTCCGGCTGGTTCACACACTCGGCTCGGTCGGTACGACTGCCCAGGCCTACCTCCGGGTTCCGATCGGCGTGGGGATCGGAGTCCTGTTTCTCGGTGAAACCATGACCTCAACCGCGTGGGCGGGGCTCGCTTGCGTCATTGCCGGCGTGGCCGCGATGACCAATCCCGCTCGCAAGCGCATTCATCGCGCGGTGAGGTTTCACGGTTGAGGATTGCACATCGCCAACCGTCGGCTTCGCGATGCTCAAGCCGTTGTTGCGGCCCCGCAATAGGCAAGTTGGCGAGAGTCGTTGCCTCATCCGCTTTGAGGCGTGCGAGGTTAACGCCGTTGCATCACTCCTGAACGACCGTCCAACTGGCCTGACCCTTACCGTCTGCGATCCGCTGACAAGTGCCGCCCTTCTGCCGTACCTGCCGCCGACGGTTCTGCTCAACAACATGCCGACGCAGCGATTTCCCGCTGCGGTCACGGCCGACAACCGGCGCGCCGGAGATCCCGTTTTGTCAGCGGTTATGAGGAGCTCGATTTGCGCGAGGCAATGGCCATGTTTTCGCCGACAGCGATCATCGCCTCCAATGATCTTCTTGCCTTCGGCGCTATCGGCGCGCTCAGGCGCGAGGGCTTCTCGGTGCCCCGGGATGTTTCCGTCGCCGGCTTCGACGGTATCGCAATCGGCCGGCTGATGGACCCGCCCCTGACGACGATCGAGATGCCCGATGCCAGCATGGGAGCGACGGCGGCCTCCCTGCTCCTCGATATCTCGAAGGGAATTCTTGGCTTCGTTACTGCTTCTTCGATGCGTTGCGTCCGCAAGCGCTCAACCTGCTCCTTCGCCTCGGCGATTTGCGATACGGCGTCGCCTGTTCCGACGTGATGGATGCAGATTGGCCCGGCAGGTCGCGCAGGAGTTCTGTGTAGTCCGTTCGATTGATTAGCCCTCGCTCTACCAGAGACTGCTTGCGCTGGAGCTCGTCTTTTACGACGTCCGCCTGCTTTTGAATGGCAGCCTTTTGTTCCCTAAAGCCGAAACTCGTCAAGCTTTTCGAGGCGTTGCTCAAGGATAAATAACATTGCTTTGACGCTGCTTTGACGGCAGGGCGCTACGACCGGCTTGCCAAGTTACGCAGAGGGATCGAAGCCGGTTATGCTTCAGTTTAATTATCACCAAAGCATCGATCTTCCTTTCGGAATTCCGATTTCCCTTCCCGGTTGCTTGCCAGGCGCCGCAGGTATGGCAGACTGGTCTCCAGATGCCAGGTCTACGGCCTGCCAAACGAGCGCATCGGAGGCAACGGGGGCGGGGCCGGTGGATCGCATGAACAAGGAGCAAAATCCGTTTCGGATGTTCCTGCTCGGGCCTTTTGCCCTTGTGGACGCCGAAGGGCGATCGGTCACTCCGAAATCCAAAAAGGCCCAGGCTCTTTTGGCGATGCTTGCATTGTCCGCCCGGGGCTCGCGCTCCAGAATCTGGCTTAGGGACAAATTGTGGAGCGACCGCTCGGACGACCAGGCGGCAGCTAGTCTGCGCCAGGCCCTTTTGGATATTAATAAGACTCTGGGGCCTGCACGTGATCTCTTGATTGCGGACAAGAATACCGTTTGGCTGGATATGGACCGACTCGTGCTTGATACCGACCTGGTGGTTCGGACAAAGCGGTCCGCGGATCAAATCACCGACGAATTGCTCGAAGGTATAGACATCCGCGATCCAGAATTCGAGGACTGGTTAACGCTGGAACGGCAGAACTGGTATAGCCGGCTCAACGTAGGACAAGTCCACGATGTCTTCGAGCCGCGACAGCAGCCGAGCCGCGATATCGCCAAACATTCCGCCCTGCTGCCTTTGACAGGCGCTCCGGATATGCCAAGACGAGGCAAATCCGTGGAAATCGCCGGCGGCAACCCATATCGGCGGACGGCCGACGGTGACTGGCAATGGATCATGGTCCTTCAGCCCCCTATCGTGGTGGGTGCTGGAGAGGGCGGACAAATCGCGACGACACGGTTCCAGAATCTCATTGCAAAAGCCATCATCGATGGGCTGGCCATTGGTGTCAGCGACCTCTCCTTCACCTTGCCAGATATTGAAGAGAGCGAACAGCAGATCAGCCTTCCGATATGCCTACAGCTTCGCCTCACGTTTGACGGCGACATGGTGATGATCGAACTGGTGATGAAGCACCTGATCAACAACCGTATTTATTGGCTGGGCAGTCAGGCAATCAACCGCATGCAATTCGAGCGGGGCGAGTTCGGCACCGCCGCTGCGCTAATCAGCCAGGCCGTCGATCAGCTGGCCTATTTCCAGGAGACCCAGGCAAACGACAGTCGATTGTCGCAAGACGGCCTCCTGATCGACGCCGTCAACGCGATCTTTCGGCTGTCGCGCGGCGATCTAGATAACGCGGAGCGGCGCCTGGAAGAACAGATCCAGTATCAGCCGCGGTCATCGACTTTTGCCTGGCTGTCATTCATCCGGACTTTCCAGGTTGGCCAACGTTTCAACGCGCTTGACGCGCATCTGATCGAGGAAGCTCAGGCCTATGCGCGCAAAGCGCTGGAACTCGACCCGCAGAATTCCGTATCACTCGCGCTCGTCGGCCACGTCCACTCGTTCCTGTTCTGCGAATATGACTATGCGGCCAACCTGTTCGAAAAATCGATCCGCCTGAACCCGGCCCTGCCGCTCAGCTGGGATCTCTATGCGATGCTTCATTGCTATGCAGGCCAGCCCGACAAGGCCGTGGCCATGGCGCGTTGGGTACAAGAGCTCGGCGTCTACAGCCCCCATAAATATTACTTCGACACGACCAAATGCATTGCAGCAGCGCTTGCAGGCGATCATGCCGCAGCGATAGCTGCAGGCGAAGAAGCCCTACGGGCACGGCCGAACTTCAACAGCTTGCTGCGCTATCTTGCCTCCAGCCATGCTCATTTCGACGATCTAGGCGGCGCGCGCCATTACCTGCAGCGTCTTGAGGCGGTCGAGGGCAGCTTCTCCATCAATGCCTTTCAAGGCAGCGGCTATCCGCTGCTCAATACAGGCGGCGGCCAGATCTTGATCGACGGCCTGCTCAAGGCGGGCGCCAAGCTGCGCTGAACCCGGACTATTTTTCAGAACTTCGCGCAAGGAGGCTGCAATGGAAGAAGCGGACAATACTGTAGAATCGCAATCAAAAATTGTTTTATTCCTAAACACTTATAGATTCAGGATTGAGCCGGATACGGTGCTTCCATGCGAACCCAGGGATGATGCCGGCGCTGATCCTCTCGCCGGTGCATCGTTGGTTGCGCCTGATGCAGCCGCCGAACCTGCGCTCTTCCTCGGCGAGGATGAAGATGCACCGCCCCTGGATGAGCCAATGATGGCGACGATGGCCGCAGCCTCGGTCCTCAACAAGAGCGTGGCGAATAAGTCGGTGCTCAACAAGGCGTCGCTCAACAAAAACAAGAACAAAAACAAGAATAAAAACAAGAACAAGACGACGATGGACGGTGCGGGCCTTGGCGTGTCGCAGCTTATCCCTTCCTTCGAGCTGCGCAGGCTGCACCAGCAGCCGGCACGCAACGCCTATTTCGCGGCGCGGCGCTTCACCTGGGCGACG
>NZ_JABEPH010000102.1:0-16502 GCF_013004495.1 Rhizobium sp. SEMIA 4085 | reverse complement strand
TTTCGAACCTAGACGCCAAAATGCGCGGCCAGATGCGGGTTGAAATCCGGCGCCTGCAGCGGCGGCTGAAGACGACAAGCCTTTACGTGACGCATGACCAGCTGGAAGCCATGACACTTGCTGATCGTCTGGTTGTCATGAATGGCGGACGGATTGAACAAATCGGGACCCCGGTCGAAGTCTATCAGCGCCCCGAAACGATCTTCGTCGCTGGCTTCATCGGATCACCGCCCATGAACTTCGTTGAACTTAAAACGAACGGCACCATTGCGGCGGAAGAACTAACTATGTCCGCCGACGCCGATGTGATCGGCATTCGTCCAAATGCCATCAGGCTCGGCGAGACCACTTCGCCTGCCCTTCGTTTCAAGGGCAAAGTGGAGCTCGTCGAAACCGTGGGCGACGAAAACCATATCCATCTGCGCCTTAATGATGCGAAGAACGAACTGATTGTGGCAAGCATTGCGGGCGACCAGCGACTTTCGGACGGTGAGACCGTCTCATGCTTTGCCCTGGCAGACAGTCTTCACCTCTTCAACAGTGCGACGGGCCGGCGGGTCAACTAACAAAAATCCATGCAAAAAACCACCGGACCACGGCAATTGACAAAGGCGGCCGATCTGGTGCCCATAGCGTGAAAGCAAAGGTTGCGAGAGCGGTCCATGACACAGGCAAAGACGGCCGGCGCGCCAATTGCACTTCCCGACGAGCAGATGCAGGTTCGTGTGGTATGGCTCTACTTCATGGAAGGCCGTACGCAGGGCGAGATTGCCGACGCGCTTTCGACCAACCGGCTTCGTGTCAACAAAATCATCGCCGAAGCTCGCCGATCCGGCCTTGTGACAATTACCTTGAATTCCAGGCTTACGTCCTGTGTCGAGCTTGAGCAGACGCTGGTCGCGGAGTTCTCGCTGAGCCGGGCGATCATCGTGCCATCACCTTCAGATCCCGATCTCATACCTGTTCTGCTCGGCCAAGCGACCGCGGACTACATCGCCCAGCTGCTCAGCAACGGCAAGCTGTCGGGTATTGGCGTCGGCTGGGGAGCCACGCTGCGCGAAATGGTACGTCATATGCCATCCATGCGCCGGCCCGACATTTGCGTGAACTCGGTGATGGGTGGACTGACGCATGGCATCGAGATCAACACATTCGACATCGCAAGCGACCTCGCCCGGCACTTGAACGCCGAGTGCGCCTATCTTGCAGCTCCCATTTATGCCGGCAGCCCGGAATCGAAAACGGCAATCGTAACCCAGGACGTATTCCAGGCGGCTTTCCGGCAGATTGCCTCAAACGATCTTGTCGTGCTCAGTATCGGCGATATGACCGAGCGATCGCTTCTGATGCGCTACGGGCTGCCGCAGGACGTCACGATCGACGAGCTTGTCGCTACCGGCGCTTGCGGCGATGTTCTGGCGCAATTCATTGACAGGAACGGAACCCCCATCGACCACCCGCTCAATCTACGGGCAATCGCGCCGCCGCTGGAAGCGTTGCGCAAGATCCCGAACGTCGTCTTCGCGTCAGGCGGTATCAACAAAGTCGAGGCCATTGCCGCGGTCCTCTTGTCAGGGCTCGGAACTGTCCTCGTCTGCGATGAAGACACGGCGCGCGCAGCTCTGTCGGTGGCAGCCCGCGCGCGATCGCCCGCGGCGTTGTCCTGAAATGCATCGGCCCTAAGGACCGCAGTGCCGAAGAGGCTGTTGGGATCCCAGCGGGCAGGTTGACAGGTCAGGCCTTTCACACCTGCATCCGGCATGCCCTCGGCCGCGGTAACGACATCGAATGAAAATCACGGCAGAGCCGAAGCATCGACTAAGCTTTCTCGTTGACGGCCACGCTCATTCGTCTCTTGCGGGCACGATTACCGGGCGTTGCACGGACAGGACAATAAGTATGTGGCGGGCTTCGCCTGAACTATGCTGATGGGACAACGGCGATCTTGGCAGTGCGCTGCGCTCACGCCGAAAAGAAAGAGCGCGGTAACGCGTTCGACCTCTGGAACCGCGAGCGGCGGGATGTTTGGCTCGCTCCGGTCAGACGGCAAATGAATCGCTTGACTCGTTTCCCCAATAGGAACATTTAAAGAACGAAATGAAAGGCAAAGCCATGTCAATCGCCGAGAAGTTCATCGTCCTGCCCTACAAGAAGAACCGCGGAAATCTCGTGCCGGGGGAGATGCGCCAGGCTTCAAACGGTCCATCGGCTGAGAAGATTGCTGCCTCGATGGCTGCGCGCTTCGTCGGGGTCGCGGCCTATGCAGTGATGGTCGACGACGAGACCGGCGACATGACGGCACCCCGCTTGCTTGCAAGGCATGGCGAAATCGCCGATCTGAATATTTCTTAGAGGCAACGCATCCAGAATATCTGGCTTGGTCACAAAGGTGCCCTTCGAGCATGATTGGTAGCGCCGAACTCCAAGTTGCCGTGCAACAGATGTGGCGCCTGTGCTCGCCGCGCGCTACCATTCAATGGCATTGGATCTATTTTCTCCCGTCGCGGGTTTTCGCATCGAGCTGAGCAGCGTGCCGTTCAAAGGCCTGCGTTATAAGGATGGCGAGTTCTTCGTGAATATCGGCCCGCGATCTTCTCACACCCTGTTCGCAAATGGGATCGGGATCGCCGGCCGACTTCAGGAAATTCGCGGCGCCTTGCTTGCAAACGGGCAGAAAACTGAAATGGTCGGAATCGTCGATCTGCGCATAAGCGGCGTTCGGGACCTGTTTCGCCAACCGATCAGAAAGCACCGCAACCGGGATTTTGCCGATGCTGCCGAGATTGATGAAGGTCAGCGGGATATCGATGCTTTTCACGCTTTCGGCGTTGAAGGCAGTCGCAAGGCCGGGATCGACACGCACCGCCGAGGCGATGCGCGGATCGCGGTTCGATTGTTCGAAGCGCGCCAGGTCGATGCCGCGCAGATCGAATATTTCGACCGCGACCTGCTTGTTGTTGACGAAGCCGCGCCCGCCTTCGAACCAGCGGCAATCCATCATGGCCGGATAGTCGTCGCAATAGCGCATATATGCATCGAGATCGGCGCGAGCGCCGGCAAGCTCCATTCCCGTGCTACCACCGAGGGAAAAACCGAGAACGCCGATGCGCTTCGTGTCGATCGATGCCTGCCAGCGCGCATCGCTGACACGTGCCGTGATGATGGTCGAAATATCCTGGGTGCGCTCCCAGATTTTTGGCGTGGCAGCGGGCGGGGAATCGCCGCTCGTTGTGCCGGGATGGTTGGGGCCGGCCACGATGAACCCTGACTCCGCCAATACCTTGGCGATCCACGCCATGCCTTCCACCCTCGAACCGGAGCCATGCGAAAGTAGCACCAGTGGGAAATGACCCACCTCGATAGAAGCATTTTTCGAGGCTGGGGTACCTTCGAAAATTTTGCTTTCGCCGACCAGTGCGGGTTCACCATCGCCCTTCGATGGATACCAGATCGTCACGGCAAGTGCGCTGCCGCGTTCATGCGAGAAGACGCGGATATCCTGCAGGCCGACTTCACCTGCGAAAACGGATGCGGTTGAAGTGACGACAAAGAAAATGGCTGTCAATGCTTGTGGTCAGTCGCATGAGAAACTCGTTCGGTTTGAGAAACGATGACTGACCTTCGGGGGAAACACGGTCTTTTCGACCTCGATCAGCTTCAAGGACGTACTCGAACGTGATGCGGTCTTTCATGCGTGCGGCTGACCTTTATCTCGTCGCCGCTCCAGGAACACACTTGCATTGGGTTGTTCTTCACACGCAGGTCATTCGCCGGAGAAGATCATCGAGATCCTTCGTGTGGAATTGCGACCCGTCGGGCCTGCCGGCTGCTATTCGAACGTCAGCCAAGGAACACCCTGGACCAAACGACCTCCATGCTCGCAGGAATCGCCAAAGCGGGCGACCTTCTTGCCGTTAATCTTCGCGACCGACGATCCACCGGTAATGCCGGCCGTCGTCGGCACGCCCGTGCATGTGCATCGGTCGCTCACTGTTGCAATCGGCACGCCCTCGACGCAGACGAAGGACTGAGAGGTCGAAACAACTGGCCCGCCGACATGTGGCCGCGGACCGGGATCAACCATGGGGCAAACATGCATATGGCCTTTGAGCGTGACCGGACTGCCAACCATCTGGAATTCCTCATCTTCGAACTTTCGGTGACGGCAGCATTTTCAGACCTCCTTTAGGACTGACATTAACTTCCGATGGCGCGGACCGCTTTTGGCGGAAAACTCGCATTGTCCATAAGTTGCATGCCGTGCGCCTGTGCCAGGATGGCCATGTGCGGAAGCGCTTCATAGATCGTCAGACTATCCAGTGAACGGTTTCCGCCTAAAGCAAGAATGGGCTTGAACCCATAGATTTGCCCCCCTCTCAGCTTGCCGATTTTCGAGCGCGCGCTTTTGAAAAGCTTTTTCGCATTCGCATCGTATTCGTCAAGAAAAGCTTGATCGAGCGTCATCAACTGGCTCGTGACGGCGATATTTTCATCGAATTTCTCGCCGCTTGTCAGGGCCGGGCATGACACCATTCCCTTGACGAGATCGATGATCATGTCCTGATGGGTTTCGTTCCAGGCGATCATTTTCCCGAAAGCGCCAAATCCCAGCACATGGGTCTTCCCCGCCTCGATCTCGGAATCACCGTCGAAAACCAGCTTCATGATCGGGGCGTACATGTCGGGATCGCAAAATTGGAAATATCCGTCCAATATGATCCCGGTCCCGTTCTGCTGCCAGAATTCGATCACCGCATCGGGAACTCTGCCCCGGTAGCGCTCGGGCTCGGCAGCAGGCGCCGCCTCGCCGCCTTGCGGAGCACCGAAATCCTCGATGATCGAAGCCAGCCTTATCTGATAATCTTTCACGCTACCTCCAGTCAGAACAGATAGATGCAATAACCAATACTATGACATCGGGGCATTGCCGGGACCACCCTGACCATTCCCTGAGCCGCCCTTCGAGCCTGCCGGTTTCTTGCTCGACTTAGATGATTTGCCATCCTCGCAGATTTTCAAGTCTGCGTTCGTGCGTTCACCCTTTTCCTTGGCCTTCTGCGCATGCTCCTTGAGTTGCTCCAATCGCGTCTTGTCCGAGTTGGCGCCCGTCTTGGACCATTGGGAACCGATCGATCTGTTTGCCGACCGTGGTCCCATTCCGCCGTTGTGCTGAGAGATTTTCCCCGATCCGCCGGCTGACAGATCCGGCGTATGGATAACGTCCATCGTACTCAGTTCGCCCTTCGCAGCTTGTTCCGCACCCTTCCGCGTCATCCTCGGGTCGCGCTTGAGCAGTTCGGTGACCCTGTTCTGGATCCAACTGTCTCTTGCGGTCGCCCGATCCACAGCATCCTTCGCACCCCGACCGAATTCCTCGTAGTTTTCCATATTCTTGACGAGTTGGTCGGGCGAAATATCGTTGATGGCGTCCTGCTGCTCTTTAAGTTGCCGCTTGAATTCCTCGATCTGCTCGGGTGTCGATCCTTCCGGTGGATTGAAGCAATCGATCTCTCCGCAATCCACACAGGGCTTTGCAGCTTCCTGTTCCTTGGTTTCGGTCTCGGCAGCTTCGTTCGCACCTTCCATATAGCTTGCAATGGCTTCAGCAGCCGCGCGGCCAGCCATGCCACCAACCCTTGACCCGATCGCGCGACCGATCCACGCTCCAACCGGCCCTCCGAGCACACCTCCAATGGCCCCGCCCAGAACGCCGCCTGCAACCTGGCCCCCAACCTGACCTGCGGTTCCTATCGCCACCGAGGTCATGACGCTGCTCCATTGAGGATGTTGCTGGAACGCAGCGCGTCGACCGTGTGGCCGATCAATTCCCTGACCCGGGTGTCCGGTGTGGTTCCCTTTTCTTGGAGGAAGCTTCGCACTTCCGGAAGATCCGCCGCCTTGCCGTCCGAAACGACCATGACATAGGCCCAACGTGCCCGCCCGCGCTCCGTCCGAATTCCAAGCTCATCGGCCGTTCGTTCACTGGCCAGCGTAGCGCCCCATACGAAGTCGTCGTCCACGCCCGAAAAGTGAGGCGGTCTGTTCTTCTTGAGGAAACGCGCAATCCGCAGCCGCGATGAATGGAGCATGGCGGCCTTCAACCTCTCCATCTGGGCCGGCTCCAACCTAAGCGGCCCAATGACCGCATCTGGCATGTTGATCGCCTTCCGCGCCCGTCGGACGCCCCCATAATCCGGCCCGTTGAAGACCACGCTATCCGCCGGGCCTAGAAATCGGGCAAACTGCGGTTTCGTGAGGATGGGCAGCAAGGCGCCGAGGACATTGGGATCCCAGTGGCGGAAAAGAACCCGTTCATAACGTTGCTTTTCCGAAGTGCCTTGCGTCCCGTCACGATCGCTTTCCAGCGGAATCATGACCTCGTTCAGCGTTCTCAGGTGCCGGTAAAGGGCGTCCGGCCCCGAGGGGCACGACCAGTAGACCGCGCAGGAATGATGGATGTCCAACCACTCGACATAGGATCGCGTCGGCGCCGCCAGGAGATCGACCATCCACGGCCCTGCACTGCGAAAATCCGCCGGCACCCCCTCCAAGAACAGCGAGCGGCAGGTTATCCCTTCGCCGGCCAGCGTGGCTGGCATATCATCAAAAGCCCCCCCATCCAGCACTGCACAGATGTGCCCGCTCATATCATCGACGGCATGCCTCACGACGCGGGAGGATTCGGAGATGTCCGGCAGATCGATTGCTGGCGTCGCTTCCATCGTCACATCCTCACGAACGGGGTTGACGATCTTGACATCTGCCGCAGACAGGACGGCCCCTCCCCGGGACCGCCTTTCTTGAAGTTGATCTGGTTACCTTCGATATCGACCTTCAATCCGCGGATGCGGATACCGGCTTTGTTGATTTCGATGTAGCCCCCGGGTGCGGACAGAAAGATCTTGTCTTCGGCAAAGACCTCAAAGACCTTCGCCTCTCCATGGTACTTCTCGCCGGAGACGAGATTGTAGAGTTTGCCGACATTGACGGTAATTTTCTCGCCCACGACCGTGCCTTGGGCCTCTCCGATATTGATATTTTGCTCTTTGCCGATCGTGAGATTTTGTTGTTCGCCGATCGCTATGTTCTGCTGCTTGCCGACGTTGATCATTTCGGTCTGGCCGATGTTCGTCACCTTGCTCATGCCGATCTGCTCGGCCTTGGCAATACCAACGGTTGTCGACTGGAACGAACCCACGATCGTGTTCATGATGCCCGGAAGCGGAAAGAGGCTTGAGGCTGCATCGCCGACGCCGGTGCCCGAGCCGGCGAGAGCCGAGCCCGCATCGGCCCGCGGATTCGGGCCGGAAACGACGCCTTGGCGGCTGCCGAGACCACCGGCGCTCAGAAAGCCAAGCGCCGAGGAGGCGAGCGTGCCGGCGAAGGCGGCAACGCCAGGTCCGCCGCCGCCGGCGATCTGACCAGCCTGGCTCAAAAGACCTGCAGTTTGCCCCGAGAGCCCCTGCACGGCCCCCATCAGCGCCATCGCCATCGGACCCGTGCCGCCGACGACGGTGTTCATCGAGCCACCGATCTCGTGCTTCTGATTGCCGCCGACTTCCACGGCGCGGTTGGCGCCGATCGAGGCCACTTCGTGCCGGTCGATGCGCTTCGTCCGGTCGTTCAGCACCCGAGTCGTATGATCCTTCTGCGCATGGAAGAACATGTTCTCCTGGCCGGCCTCGTCTTCAAAGCTCATCTCGTTGAAGCCGGAGCCCTTATGGGTGTTGGACCGCATCACCATGCGGGTCTTGTTGGCCGGGAGATCATAGGGCACGCCGTTTGCCGGATTGGGCACGACACCCGTGATGAGCGGCCGGTCTGGGTCACCGTCGACGAAGGCGACCATCACTTCCATGCCGATGCGCGGAATGATCTGACCGCCCCAGGTGGAGCCCGCCCAGCTCTGCGCCACACGTACCCAGCAGGTGTCCGATCCGTCCTTCTTCGCCCTGCGGTCCCAAGGAAACCACACCTTGATGCGGCCATACTGGTCCGGATGGATCTCCTCTCCCTGTGGTCCCGCAACGATCGCTACCTGCGTGCCCTCGATCCTCGGCCGCTTCGTCGCCCGGTGCGGCGTCATCGGCACGCGGGAGGGAACGGCCTCGAAATGGTTGTAGTATTCCGGCTCGTTGCTGTTCGTCTCATAGGACCGATCGACCGCCATATGACGCGCCTTAATGATCACATGCTCTTCATAGACGTGATCCGGATGCGCCTCCTCGTACGGCGTGAAGCGGCGGCCGGCCTCCAGCACGCGGGAGGTCGAAAGACCGGACACCCGATTGTGGTCGGCCTCGCTTGCCTGCATCCTGAGCTTTTGCGCCCGCTCGGCGGCGGCCACCGTGCCAATGCGGGAGGGGAATTCGTAAAGCTCGCGCTTGGCAGCCTCCGGCATCTGCACCAGCGACGGCGTCATCGTGCCCGGCACCATTTGCGGCGTCTCGAAGTTCCAGTCGGCGCCTGCCCGCTGGCCGGGCACGTAGGAGTAACGCCGCATCCATTCGGTGATGTGGTTGCGATCGGACGAGCCCTGCGCCAGGCGCACCCTGCCTTCGCCCCGCGCCGACGGCGACGGCCCTGCCCAGGAGCTTGCGCCGTCGCCGACATGAAGACGATGACCGCCCTCCTCATGGCTGAACCAGTAAAACAGGCCGTCCTCCTCGAAACGGCGGATCAGGAAATCGAGATCGGTCTCGTTCCACTGGACGGAATAATGCTGCGGCGGAGGTGGAGTGATGACGCCGGACGTATCGGGCGCCGGAATGCCGTGTTCGGAAAACAGCGTCTCGGCGATTTCCAGCGAGGTCTTGTCCATCCAGATGCGGCAATCGGAGCGGCGCGAGAGCAGCCACATCTGCGGCCGCAGCACCAGCGCATAAGACCGCAAGCCCCGGGTAATCGGCGGGCCCTCGTTCATATCGGTCACCAGTCCGTTGAAGGGGCGGCGGACGCCGTCGCCATCCTCTCCCTGCTGGACTTCGATCGACACATCGACCAGCCGGCCGATCAGCTCCTCAGGCTTGACGGCCTCGCGCTTGGCACGAACGCTGACGTGGATCTCGAAAAGCGAAGATACCCCCTCCTCGATCGAAACCCGCTCCGGCAAAAGCTGGTCCGGCCCAAGCGGAGAGTTCACCCGCAGGTTCCTGCTTGCCTGAATGAAATCGGCAGCCGAGGGTAGATCGTTCATCGTGGGCCCTTCGTCTCGCGTGCCAGGAGATGCGGCGACGTGCCGGCTTAGCCGGTTGCCGTCATTGCCTTTGAGAAGCGCCGCTGGAAGTTCTGCAGCAGCGAATGTTTGTCGAACTGGCGAAGGATTTCGAATTGGTTTGTCGCGCTGTTGTAGTAGGCAGCCGCCATCGGCTTGTCGTCCCCCTGCTGGATGAAGGGAACAGCAGGATTGCCGTAGAGAATCTTCTTCGGTGTTGGGTCCTTGCCAATAATGTCGAGGAATCCCATCGGCACCGTCGCCTTGTATTTTTCGACAGCCGATATCTGGGCGATATTCTTCTTGCCAGTGTAAACATGAGCAATACTCGTCCTGCCGTTTGGCACGCTGACGATCTGCTGACCCGGCTTGATCCATTCGGTAACGAGTTCGCGGAAGCCCGGCATGTGCTGCAACTTGTCACCTTCGAAGTACAGGTCTTCGACACGTGCGATCGTGTAGACATAACGCATGACCTGAAGGTGGCTCGTACCGACGACCTTGACACCCTTGATCTTATAGCTTGGGGCCACCATGCCGAAGATGCTTTCGGTCGACGTGTATTCGACGATCAAATGCTGGGAGGTGAGTGAAATCTTATCGATAGCAGGCGTGCTCATGAGGGAAATTTCCTCGTTGGCGCCAAACGCCGCGCGAGCAACCGAAGTCCACCGGCAGATATCGGACTTTGGTTCAGCGGCTTGCAGTTCGGCGGGGCGACAGCTCCGGTTCTTTTAACGCGAAAACGGATGCCGGCCAGCTGCCGGCATCCAGAGTGAGAAAGTCTTACGCAGCCTTCGTTGTTGCGAGATCGTAAGATGCGATCATCGGCGATTGCGGCGAGTGCTGATCGTCGTATGGCGTGTACTTCACTTCAATCTTGGTGAAGTTGAGCTTGATCGTCTCGATCGGGCGGTCCCCGTTGGAATCGATGGAGTAGCTGGCGATCAGCGTGTTCTCCAGGGAATATTCAACATAAGTGTTGCCGGGGTTGCCGGTGGTGACCAGATGAATGACCGAGCGCTTGCCGGTACGGCCGGCGCAGGCCTCCTGGAAGAGCTTCGTGGAAGAGGAATCGCTGACCTTGGTCAGGATGACTTCCGATACAGTCGGCTCGGAGGCTTCGCGGTTGGCCGCGGAGCCGGCGGATGTGTTCATGTTACGAGAAACGTTCCAGTGGATGGCTTCGATGTCCATCCACTTGCGGTGCTGCTCATGGGTTGCGTCACCCTGAATACCGTCGATTTGCAGATAAATCGGCATGCTGTCAGCTCTCCTCTTATCGAGCGGGGTTGCCTAGTTGCGTCTAAGGCGCATTTGCCTTTCGGTCCGTTGTGCTGGCCGAACGGCCCTCGCCGTCCGGGACTGCTTCATCCGCCTGCCGGTTTTCATCCGGTCCGGCGAATACCTTTTCGTCTGCCGCAGAGCTCGGCTTAATGCCGAAGCGGCCACTGTCGAAATTGATCAAAACATGCGAGACCTTCCGTCCGTCGGACATCCGGTCGAGGAAAAAGATTGACAGCACCGGTAGCAACTCGCGGGCAATCATCACCTCGATGGCGCGGGCACCCATCACGCTGGTCTTCGCACCCGAAACCAGCGCCTCGCGGGCTTCATCGGATAGCGAAAGCGCGGTGCCATAGGTGGCCGTGACACGATCCCTTATGCGGCCGATCTGCATGTCGACGATCGCCGAAAGTGCCTCGCGCTGCAAAGGCAGGAAGGGCAGAATAATCGTGCGGCCGAGGAAGGCCGGCTTGAAATGCTTCTGCAGTTCCGGCAGCAACAATGCTTCCAGCGCCTCGCCATCCGGCATCGCATCCGGATCGGCGGCAAGGGCTGCCAGGAGTTCGGAGCCTGCATTGGCCGTCATGAAGATCGTCGTGTTCTTGAAATCGATATCGCGGCCCTCGCCGTCACGCAGCGTGCCCTTGTCGAAGACCTGGTAGAAGATCTCCTGGACGCCGCTATGGGCCTTGTCGATCTCGTCGAGCAGCAGGACGCCATAGGGTCGTCGGCGCACGGCTTCCGTCAGCACGCCGCCTTCGCCGTAGCCGACATAGCCGGGCGGCGAGCCGAGGAGCATGGAGATCTTGTGCTCCTCCTTGAACTCCGACATGTTGATCGTCGTCAACTGCTGGCTGCCGCCGTAATAAAGGTCGGCAAGCGACAGCGCCGTTTCCGTCTTGCCCGTGCCGGACATGCCGACGAGCAGGAACACGGCCGGCGGCCGGCGCGGATCGGAAAGTCCGGCGCGAGCAGCCCGCATCGTATCAGCAATGCGGCCGATCGCCGGATCCTGGCCGACGATCCGCTCCTTCAGCCGGTCATCGAGGCTCTTGGTGGTCTGGACCTGATCTGCAAGCAGCTTGCCGACGGGAATGCCGGTCCAGCGCGCGACGATCGTCGCGATGATGTCTTTATCGACAACGCGCGGCACGAGTGCCGCCTCACCGGCTGCCTGCTGCAGCTTTCGCTCGGCGACCGCAAAGGCCGCGCGTGCGCCTTGCGCCGATAGTCCGCTTGCCGGGAAGGGTGCGACATTGCTCGGTTCTTCGGCAGGCTCCGGGATATCTTCCACCCTCCTCGGCACGAAGGCCGCTTCCAGTCGGTCTGCCTCCTTCAGCAGGCGCAGTTCCTCGTCGTATTTTGTCTGAAGAGCGTCGATCTCGCTTGAAATTAGCTTAATTTGCGCGTCGATTCTGGCGAGACGTTCGGTGTTTTCAGGGGTATCCGGCTCGCTTGAGAGCCACGTCGCTTCGGCTTCGAGCAGATCGTGTTCGCTGCGCAGGTTCCGGAGCGGCTCGGGAATGGTCTGGCGGGCGAGCGAGACGGACGCAGCCGCCGTGTCGATCAGGCTGATCGCCTTGTCCGGCAACTGCCGCGCCGGCAAATAGCGGGCCGAAAGCCGCACTGCGGCAATCAGGGCTTCATCGCGGATGCGGACCTTGTGGTGGGCGGCGAAGGTTTCGGCCACGCCGCGCAGCATTCGGATTGCCGTTTCCTCGTCCGGCTCCTGCACGTGTACCGTCTGGAAACGGCGGGTGAGTGCTGCATCCTTTTCGATGAAGCGTTTATATTCGCTCCAGGTGGTCGCCGCGATGGTACGCAGTTCACCGCGCGCGAGCGCCGGTTTCAGGATATTGGCAGCGTCGCCTTGACCCGCCTGTCCGCCCGCGCCGATGAGGCTATGCGCTTCATCGATGAACAGGATGATCGGTTGGGCGGAGGCTTTCACCGCATCGACCACACCGTGGAGGCGACGCTCGAATTCACCTTTGACGCCCGCTCCGGCCTGCAGCAGGCTCAGATCGAGCGTGAGCAGTCGCACTGCCTTCAGTTTGTCGGGCACGTTTCCATCGGCAATCTGAAGCGCCAGCGCCTCGGCAACGGCCGTCTTGCCGACGCCCGCCTCGCCAACCAGAATCGGATTGTTCTGCCGCCGGCGCATCAGGATGTCGATGAGCTGCCGCTGCTCCCGGTTTCGGCCGATGACCGGATCGATGCGTCCGGCCCTGGCATCTGCTGTCATGTCGCGAGTGTAAAGTCGCAGGAATTCGTTATCGTCGACGCCATTGGGCGACGTTCGCCCGGCCGCCGGAAGGATGGCACTCTCGGCGCCGCCCTCGTCAGGCTCGGTCTTTTTCAGCAACTTTTCCAAGGCTTTGCCGTCAAGATCGCGCAGCGACGGCGCAATTGCGCGCACCAGGACACGCAGCGTCGAATCCGAAATCAGCGCCGACAGGACATCAGCGACAAGGACCCTGTTTCGGCCGAACTGCAGCGAGGCGACCAACCATGCCTCGCGCGCCAACGTCAGCAGATTTTGCGAAAGCGCGAGAGCCCGCCCCTCTTCGCGAGCGACATCGCCAATTGCCGCATCGAGCTCGCTTCGCAAGGTCTGCAAGCTGATGCCGACCTCTTCGAGAACCGGGGCAACATCCGCGACATCGAGCAGTGCGCGAAGCCAGTGGGCGATGTCGACAGCCGGGTGCTGATGGCGCACGGCAATGGATGCCGCTGTCTCAAGACCGACACGGAGGCTTGGCTCAAGCGTTCTGATCAGACGATTGAGATCGATCTGCGGCATTCGTGATTCCCCCTCCCCCGATGTCCAAGGGGAACACCTATGAGATGCATTGAGACAGCTAGGGCGCGTATTTCAATTTGGCAAGATTAAATTACGAGAATTTTTTATGTCAAGTCTATCCATCGCGTGTCATAAAAATGTTGCAAATCCACCGTGGTTGACAATGAAGAATGCTGCCCCACAATAATATGACCTCGGTCATCGTCTTCAAATATGAGGATTAATCGAATTTGAACATTCGCGACATCGCAATTCCATTTGATGAAAATGCGCCTTGTGGAGAAAACATCCGCAACAATACTGTATCGCGCAAGATATACTATAATATAAAAGATGCTAGGAACCTCGCTCGGACTGTAGAACGAGGTATTTCCCCTGGCGAGACCATTGGGGTATCACCTGCATGGATCGATGTTAACAATCTTGGATTGCGAATTCTTTCTTCAGACAGCAAGGACCTGGAAGTATTAGCCTGGCTCGCCGAAGCTCAACTAAGGCTTGCAGGCTTCGCAGGACTGGGCGAAGTCTACGCTGCGATGATGTCGCTTTTAGACAAGCATTGGGATGAGTTGCATTCGATCGGCGACGACGATTTCCACGAGCGTTTTGCGCCCCTGGCAGGCTTGAACGGGATGGGCGGCGAAGGAACGATCATTCAGGCGGTACGGCTTTCACCGCTCGTTCCCGGCGCGAAGTTCGGCCAATTTTCGCTCTGGGACTTCCAGCTTTCGCAGCGCCCAAACGAATCGCAGCGTCGCGAGGACCTTTATCTTGCAGCAAGCGAAGCGGGCGTCTCGGCCATGGCCGCGCACCTCAAGCAGCTGAACCAATGCATCGCCAGTTTCGATGCCCTGACTGCCCTTCTTGCGGAGCGTTGCGGTGATCAGGCACCGCCAAGTTCCAATACGCGCAATGTTCTTTTCGAAGCGGCAGCCGCAATTCGCCAGCTTGCGGGTATCGAAAACGACGAGGCTGCAGCTGATGCGGAAACCGCGCCCCTGGCTGCCAACAGCAATAGCCCGGAGCCTGAGGCCCCGCGGCCGCGCAGCGCCGACACTATTGCTTCGCGCGAGGAAGCGCTCGAAATCCTCGCCGGCGTCGCGCGCTATTTTCGCCGCACCGAGCCTCATTCGCCGATTTCGATGGCGCTCGAAACTCTGGTCCGGCGCAGCCGAATGGATTTTTCCGAGCTGCTTGCCGAACTGCTTCCCGAACCCCAGGCCCGCAACGCGGTGCTGAGTGCTGCGGGCATCAAGTCTGCCGCCGACAAGGGTGAATGACCGGAAAATCCTACCCGCGCTTCTCGCCGAGCGCGGCTCGCATGAACCGAATTTACAATCTGCCAAGGGCATGAAGGAGACTCTATATGGCAAGTGTGCATGAGAAACTGGAAAGGGTTCGCAAGCCGCGCGTCCACATCAAATACGAGGTGGAGACCGAGGGTGCGATGGTAGTCAAGGAGCTGCCCTTCGTCGTCGGCGTGCTCGGCGACTTCTCCGGCAATCCGACGCAGCCGCTCAAGCCGTTCGGCGAGCGGAAATTCGTTCAGGTCGATCGCGACAATTTCGACGACGTCATGCGCCGCATGACGCCCGGTCTCAACATCACGGTCGAAAATACGCTGCAGAACGACGGCTCGGATCTCGCCGTATCGCTGAAGTTCGAAAGCATGGAAGACTTCGAGCCAGGCGCGGTCGTCAATCAGGTTCCGGCACTTAAGGCACTGCTTGATGCGCGCAATGAGCTGCGCGACCTGATGAGCAAGGCAGACCGCTCGGAGGAGCTGGAGCGGATGCTCGAAGACATCCTTCAGAACAATGGCGACCTCAACAAATTGGTCTCCGAGCTCGGCGCCGCCGGCAACAAGGACAACGTGAACTGAAGGGCCGGCGGACGTTTGAACGTCCGTCCCATCTTTTTATGAGCACCGGATATTCCCAAGGCCGTTTGCCGCTTTCCGGGCTGCTCGCACCGAAAAGGATTGAGGAATGAGCGCAGATACTCAACTGGCGGCCCAGGACGAGGTCGCATACGTACCCGATGAGAACCTCCTGTCAAAGGTCGTGGCCGCCACCCGCCAGACAGAGCCGGATCGCGCGCAGAACCTGCTGCGCACGCTGACCGACCAGGCGTTGAAAGGCACCGTCAAGTACGACCGCAACCTGACGATCACGTTGAACAACGCGATCGCCGAGCTCGACAGGACGATTTCCCGTCAGCTGGCTGCGATCATGCAGTCGCCGGAATTCGCCAGGCTCGAAGGTTCCTGGCGCGGGCTGAACTACCTGGTCAAGAACAGCGAAACCAGCGTCAACCTGAAGATCCGGGTGCTGAACACTTCCAAGCGCGAGCTCTCCAAGGATCTTGCCAAGGCGGTCGAGTTCGACCAGTCAAGGCTCTTCAAGTCGGTCTATGATGATGAGTTCGGCACGCCGGGCGGCGAGCCCATGGGCACATTGATCGGCGACTATGAATTCGACAATTCGTTCGAAGACGTTCAGATGCTGCAGGGCATCTCGTCGATCGCTGCCGCAGCCTTTGCGCCCTTCATCGCAGCAGCAAGCCCGCGCATGTTCGGCTTCGAGGACTTCCGCGAACTGGCAAAGCCGCGCGATCTCGAAAAGATCTTCGAGACGGTCGAGTACACGAAATGGCGCAGCCTTCGCGAAAGCGACGATTCGCGCTTCGTGACACTGGCCATGCCGCGCGTGCTTGCCCGCATGCCCTATGGCCCGAAGACCAATCCGATCGACGAATTCGGCTTCGACGAGACGGGCGGTTCCAAGACCGGCGAGCTGGGTCACGAGGCTGATTGCTGGATGAATGCCGCCTATGTCATGGGCACGCGTCTTACCGAGGCCTTTGCCAAGAGCGGCTGGTGCACCTCGATCCGCGGCGCGGAAAATGGCGGGAAGGTCGAGAACCTGCCGATGCATATCTTTGCCAGCGACGATGGCGACCTCGATCTCAAATGCCCGACGGAAGTCGGCATCACGGACCGGCGTGATGCCGAGCTCGGCAAGCTCGGCTTCCTGCCGCTTTGCCACTACAAGAACACCGATTACGCGGTCTTCTTCGGTGCACAGACGACGCACAAGCCAAAGCTCTACGACAAGCCGGAAGCGACTGCTAATGCCGCAGTCTCCGCCCGCCTGCCCTACATGATGGCGACGTCACGCTTCGCCCACTATCTCAAGG